>JAKISI010000028.1 GCA_021648685.1 Candidatus Polarisedimenticolaceae bacterium | reverse complement strand
AATTATTTTGCGCATGGAGATTTCACCGGGTGAAGATTTGTAGGTTTTGTCGTATTTTACGCATCCGAGTATTACCCTCAGGTCGGCGACTGTTGGGACTATGCTTTAAAAACAATGACTTATCGAATATAGAGCAAATACTGCTGCTTGCTGCTCATTCACTCTTCAACACCATGGTTCTAGTATAACATGCTGTTTTTAATCATGTTTGCGTCTTTCCATTCAGACACTAAATACCTTTTTAATAAAAACAGCAGAAAGAAAAGAGATTAGATCTTTTACAGGCATAAAAAAACCGGACTTTGTCCGGTTTTTTTATGCCTGTAAAAGAAAATTACGCCTCTACAGCTTCACTCTCTTCAACCTCTGGTCGGTCAACCAGCTCCACATAAGCCATTGGTGCCTTATCTCCGGCGCGGTAGCCACATTTAAGAATGCGGATATAGCCTCCGGGGCGATCGGCAAAGCGCGGGGCGATCTCAGAAAACAGCTTGCCAACCACCTCCGCATCACGTAGCCGTGAAAAGGCCAAGCGACGCTTTGCCACGCTGTCAATCTTGGCAAGCGTGATAATGGGCTCTGCGACACGGCGAAGCTCTTTCGCTTTTGGCAATGTTGTCTTGATCAGCTCATGCTGCAAAAGCGAGCATGTCATGTTTCGAAACATCGCTTTACGATGACTGCTATTACGGTTCAGCTGCCGTCCTGATTTACGATGACGCATTAGGTCAACTTCCTACGGTAAAATAGTTAAAAGTAGATGTGTTAGAGCATGGCTGAAGACAAGACATTCGTCTCACCTGCACTTCTCTCTGGCGGCCAGTTTTCCAGGCGCATGCCTAATGAGAGGCCGCGTGTCGCAAGCACGTCTTTGATCTCAGTCAGTGATTTTTTACCCAGATTAGGCGTCTTCAATAGCTCAACCTCGGTACGCTGAATAAGATCTCCGATTAAGAATATACTCTCTGCCTTAAGGCAGTTGGCTGAGCGTACGGTAAGCTCAAGATCATCAACGGGGCGTAACAGTATCGGGTCAATCTGCGCCTCTGCAACCGGCGCATCTGCTTCACTGACTGTTGTTTCATCCAGCAGGACGAATGCAGAAAGCTGATCTTGCAGTATTGTTGCGGCTCGCCGAATAGACTCTTCCGGATCAATCGTACCATTGGTTTCCATGTCAATGACGAGCCGATCCAGATCCGTTCTCTGCGCAACACGCGTGGCTTCAACTGAATAGGCCAGACGTTTTACCGGACTAAACGAAGCATCAAGCTGCAGCCTGCCAATAGGACGCTCATCACCAGAGAGGCTTTGACGCGTGGCAGCAGGCTGATAACCTCGACCGCGAATCACATACAACGTCATGTTCAGCTCGCCCTCTTTGGTGAGGTTGGCGATAACATGATCTGGGTTGGCAATTTCAACATCATGATCCAGTGCAATGTCACTTGCCAAGACAGGGCCTGGCCCTTTCTTTTTAAGTGTCAGTACCGCCTCATCCTTGGCATGCATGGTAATTGCCAACTCTTTCAAGTTCAGCAATATATCGAGCACATCTTCCTGCACGCCTTCAATAGTGGTGTACTCATGAAGAACTCCTTCTATCTCAACTTCGGCAACTGCGCTACCGGGCATTGAGGAGAGAAGAATTCGACGCAACGCATTACCCAGGGTATGGCCAAAGCCACGCTCTAAAGGTTCGAGCGAGACCTTTGCATGCCGCTCGTTTATCGCCTGGACATTGACCAGACGCGGCTTTAAAAATTCTGTAACGGAGTCCGCCATGGATGATCCTCTAGAAACGTCCTTACTTTGAATACAGCTCAACAACCAGCTGTTCTGTGATTTCTGCTGGCAATTCTGAACGGTCAGGCACTCGCTTTAAAATGCCCTTCATCGCTTTGGCATCAACTTCAACCCAATCGGCAAAGCCATACTGTTCAGCGATCGCCAAAGCGCTTTGAATTCTGATCTGCTTGCGGCTCTTCTCTCTGACTGCAATCTCATCATTCTCACTGACCTGATAAGAGGCGATATTGATCACCTTGCCATTGACCTCAATTGCCTTGTGGCTGATCAACTGGCGCGCTTCAGCACGGGTACTGCCAAACCCCATACGATAGACCACATTATCCAGGCGCTTTTCCAGAAGCTGCAAGAGGTTTTCACCTGTGGCGCCTTTGATCTGAGCCGCTTTTTTGTAGTAGTTACGGAACTGCTTTTCCATAACACCATACAGGCGGCGCATCTTCTGCTTTTCACGCAGCTGAAGGCCGTAATCTGAGACGCGACGACGTCGCTCTGTCTGCTGCCCCGGAACTTTTTCCATGTTGCATTTGGAATCAAGAGAGCGGGAGCGGCTCTTGAGAAAGAGATCGGTGCCTTCGCGTCGACTCAGTTTACATTTTGGACCAATATACCTTGCCATTTTTGATACTCCGAAATCAGACGCGGCGCTTTTTAGGCGGACGACAGCCATTGTGTGGGATCGGCGTCACATCTGTAATGCTGGTGATTTTAAACCCTGCATTATTGAGTGCGCGGACAGCAGATTCACGACCCGGGCCCGGCCCATTCACACTTACATCGAGGTTTTTTACACCAAATTCTTTAACCATATTACCTGCACGGTCAGCAGCGACCTGCGCAGCAAATGGTGTGCTCTTACGTGAGCCACGAAATCCAGACCCACCTGCGGTCGCCCATGCCAGCGCATTACCCTGGCGGTCTGTAATGGTAATAATGGTGTTATTGAAAGAGGCATGAATGTGAGCAACACCATCGGTGATGCTCTTCTTTACCTTCTTGCGGCTGCTATCTTTTGCCATTGGGTTTCAGTTCCTTGCTACGGAATTACCGGAAATCCGGCAACAGATTATTTGCGGATAGGACGACGCGGCCCTTTACGTGTGCGCGCATTCGTCTGAGTTTGCTGCCCACGCAACGGAAGACCGCGACGGTGGCGAATACCACGATAGCAGCCCAGATCCATAAGGCGCTTTATGTTCATCGATACCTCTCGACGCAGATCGCCCTCTACCTGATATTTGGCGACTTCACTGCGCAGCGCGTCTACCTGGCCTTCAGTGAGTGCCTGTATCTTTGCATCGGGAGCAACACCTGTTGCAACACAGATCTCCGCAGCGGCTGAACGCCCGATGCCATAGATCGATGTCAATGCAATCACAGCATGCTTACGATCCGGTATGTTAACGCCTGCAATACGCGCCATCTGGTATATCTCCTGAAGCTGGTAATTTCACTTTTGTGAAGAGCGGAATTCTATCTCTTTAACACAGTCATTTCAAGCCATCCCAGCAGCCATTGGTCTGAGAATTGCTGAATAAATGAGGCGCAATCGGATAACTCTTTCGCTATAAATTATGGCTCGTGCAGGTTGGCAACAACCTGCGAAAGCCCAGCAGGGCAAACGATCAGCCCTGTCTCTGTTTATGTCGACCATCTTTACAAATAACACGCACCACACCTTTGCGGCGAACGATTTTGCAATTCCGGCATATTTTCTTTACAGAGGCCCTTACTTTCATGGCTTAGTCTCCAATATTTTGGTTACAGCCTCAGCGCAGCATTCCGCTGCCGCCACGGCCTTTTAAATTTGCTTTTTTCATCAGGCCTTCGTACTGATGAGACATAAGATGCGCCTGCACCTGCGCCATAAAATCCATAACAACAACCACGATAATCAGCAGTGACGTGCCACCAAAATAGAAGGGGACATTCCAGGCAACAATCAAAAACTCGGGCAGCAGGCAGACCGCTGTAATATAGAGTGCACCAACCAGTGTCAAGCGAGACATAACGCCGTCTATATATTTTGCTGTCTGCGCACCAGGGCGTATCCCTGGAATAAAGGCACCTGATTTCTTCAGGTTATCTGCCGTATCCTTTGAGTTAAAGGTCAGCGCCGTATAAAAAAAGCAGAAAAATATAATCGCAACCGCATACGATATAACATAGATCGGCTCGCCAGGAGAGAGTTTGGCAACAATATCCTGTACCCAACGCATATCTTCACTCGTCCCAATCCACTGCCCAAGGGTGGCGGGGAACAGAATGATGCTTGAGGCAAAGATTGGCGGGATAACGCCGGCCATGTTCAGCTTCAACGGCAGATGGCTGGTCTGCCCGGCGATCATCTTTCTCCCCTGCTGGCGTTTCGCATAGTTAACGGTGATCCTGCGCTGCCCTCGCTCAACAAAGACAACAAAAGCGGTCACTGCAACAGCTAACAGAAAGAGGGTAAGAATTATGATTGCATTCAACTCTCCTGTGCGCGCAAGCTCTAGTGTTCCGCCAACCGCAGAGGGAAGTCCGGCAACGATACCGGCAAAGATGATCAGCGAAATACCATTACCAATGCCACGCTCAGTTATCTGCTCACCCAGCCACATCAAAAACATAGTGCCGGTAACCAGTGAAACCGCCGCCGTAAGTATAAAACCAGAGCCAGGGTTAATCACCACCTGCATGCCATTTGCGGTTTGTGACTGTAGCGACATGGCAATACCTACCGCCTGAAAGCTGGCCAGCAGTACGGTGCCATATCGCGTGTACTGCGTGATCTTGCGCCGACCCGCCTCACCCTCTTTTTTCAGCTGCTCCAGCTTGGGCACAACAGAGGTCATCAGCTGCATGATGATGGATGCAGAGATATAGGGCATGATGCCCAGCGCAAAAAGACTGGCACGGGACAAGGCACCACCTGAGAACATGTTAAACATGTCCAGGATAGTCCCTTGCTGCTGATCAAACAGCGCAGCAAGCGCCGTTGGGTCTACGCCAGGTACCGGGATAAAGGTTCCGATACGAAACACCAGTAGCGCGCCCAGCACAAAAAATATGCGCTGGCGCAGCTCTGTCAGTCGCCCCGACCCGGCAGCAGATGATCCTAAACCGGCCATTTAGTCCTCGATCTTTCCACCCGCCGCCTCTATAGCGGCGCGAGCTCCATTAGTTACACCCAATCCACGCACGGTCACGGCCTTCTCAATTTTTCCTGAGAGGATGACCTTTGCACGCTTGATTGAATCACCTAAAATATCGGCCGCCTGAAGCGCGGCAAGATCAATCACATCGACCCCGATGGACTGCAGTTCATTAAGGCGAACCTCAGCCGCATACTTTGCCTTGCGTGATACAAAACCGACTTTAGGCAGGCGGCGTTGCAAAGGCATCTGACCGCCTTCGAAACCGATTTTAGGCATACCGCCTGAGCGGGATTTCTGACCTTTGTGTCCACGCCCGCAGGTCTTGCCCAACCCGCTGCCGATACCACGGCCAACGCGTTTTCTGGGTCGTTTGCTGCCAGCGGCAGGCTTCAGTGTATTTAAACGCATTATGCCCCCTCAACCCTGACCATGTAGGAAACCTGATTAACCATACCGCGGGTCGAAGGGGTATCCTCAACCTCAACGGTCTGATGTATTCTTCGCAGACCCAGCCCACGCACGCATGCCTGATGGCTCTTCAGTCTGCCATTCATGCTGCGAAGCAGGGTGACCCGCATCATTGCTTTCTCTTTGGTAGCCATGCCTTACCCCAAAATCTCTTCTACTGTCTTGCCGCGTTTTGCAGCAACACTCTCCGCATCGGTCATCTCAGAGAGCCCTCTGATGGTTGCCCTGACAACATTGACTGGATTGTTTGATCCGACACACTTCGCCAGCACGTTCTGCACACCAACCACTTCAAATACAGCACGCATCGCACCACCGGCAATAATCCCTGTGCCCTCTGATGCGGGTTGCATATAGACCTTGGCCGCACCATGCCGTGACATGATCGGGTATTGCAGCGTGGTTTTTGCAAGTTTTACATCCACCATGTTTTTGCGCGCATTCTCCATCGCTTTTTGGATTGCAATAGGTACCTCGCGCGCCTTGCCCTGCCCGAATCCTACCCGGCCTTCGCCATCGCCTACCACCGTCAGTGCAGAGAAACCAAACTGGCGGCCACCCTTCACAACCTTGGCCACGCGATTAACATTAATCAGCTTTTCTATGAGTTCATCGCCGTCTTGATTTGCATTGTAATTCGCCATGCTAGTAACCCCTAGAACTGAAGACCGTTTTCACGGGCAGCGTCGGCTAATGACTTCACCCGTCCATGATATTTAAAACCGGAACGATCAAAAGCGACCATTTCGATACCTGCTGCTTTCGCACGCTCAGCAACAACCTTACCCACAGCTGCGGCAGCAGAGCTGTTGCTGGTACCACCGCCAAGTTCAGCTTTCACGGCCTTATCAACGGTCGATGCACTGGCAACGATTTTAGATCCACAGGGCGCAATCACCTGTGCATACATGTGCTGTGGGGTACGGTGTATACTCAAACGGTGCACTCCCAGCTCTTTGATCTTGGCACGTGCACGGCGTGCACGGCGAATTCGGGATCTCTTTTTGTCCATCGTCATAACACCTTATTTCTTCTTGGCCTCTTTACGGACCACGACCTCATCGGAATATCGAACGCCTTTACCTTTGTAGGGCTCAGGTGGGCGGAATGCACGTATCTCAGCCGCCACTTGTCCGACTCGCTGTTTGCAGCACCCAGAAATCACCACCTCAGTCGGAGCCGGGGTCTCTATAGTGATACCCTCAGGAACCGAATAACCAACCGGGTGCGAGAATCCCAGCGAAAGATTGAGCGCCTTACCCTTTGCCTGGGCACGATAGCCCACACCAACAAGCTGAAGTTTGCGCTGAAATCCTATGCTGACACCGGTGACCATATTATTGATCAGGGCACGCGTGGTGCCGGCCATCGCCCAGGCTTTTTTGTTGGCCTGGTCAGTGGGGGCGATCGACAAGACACCATCCGTCTGGCTCACACTGATCGTATCGTGAATTTTAAGTTGCAGCGTGCCTTTGCTTCCTTTGACGGAAATATCCTGGCCGCTAATCTTGGCCTCTACACCAGCAGGCACGGTAATCGGGGTTTTGGCTACTCTAGACATTTCTCACACTCTTACGCAATGTACGCAACAACTTCACCGCCATGGCCCGCAGCACGCGCTGCACGATCGGTCATGACACCTTTGGAAGTAGAAATGATGGCAATGCCAATGCCGCCTCGAACCTTTGGAAGCTCATCACGGCCTTTGTAGATCCGCAAACCCGGTCGGCTTACACGCTTGATCATCTCCATGACCGGTTTGCCCTGAAAATATTTTAGCTCCACATTAAGCGCAGGCTTTCCATCTTCATCCGTCACAGAAAAACCGGAGATGTAACCCTCATCTTTCAACACGGTTGCGATAGCAGATTTAACTTTGGTACCGGGCATGGAAACTGCGGTTTTCCCCACAGCCAGCCCATTACGAATGCGTGTCAGCATATCTGCAATTGGATCCGACATACTCATTTGGTTACTCCTCCGGGTCAGTCTGCCAAGGCTGGCACGATACCCACAGATATTAAAAAAGAATTCGTTTTACCAGCTGGCTTTGACCAGACCGGGTACATCACCGCGCATCGCTGCTTCACGCAGCTTGTTACGCGAAAGCCCAAACTTACGGTAAAAACCGTGAGGACGCCCAGTGACCCTGCAACGGTTGCGTTGGCGGCAAGGGCTTGCATCACGTGGAAGCTTCTGAAGCTGCACAACGGCCACCTCTTTCTCTTCCGGTGTTGCATTCACATCCTTGATGGTAGCCCGTAGTGCTGTGCGCTTAGCGGCATACTTTTTTGCAATGCGTACGCGTTTTACGTCACGTGCAATCATACTGTTCTTAGCCATCTGCTTTACTCAACTCTTGAACGGAAATTTAAAGGCCTGAAGCAAAGCCTTTCCCTCTTCATCGCTCTTTGCATCAGTGGTAATCGTAATATCCAGGCCACGCAATGTATCGATTTTATCATAATCGATCTCTGGGAATATGATCTGCTCAGTCACTCCCATGCTGTAGTTACCCCTACCATCAAACGATTTTGGATTGAGGCCACGAAAATCACGGATGCGGGGGATAGCGATGTTGATCAGTCTATCCAGAAACTCGTACATACGGTCACTGCGCAGGGTTACCTTGCAGCCAATTGGCCACTCTTCGCGCACCTTGAAACCCGCCACCGATTTACGCGCTTTACACACGATCGGTTTTTGGCCTGCGATCATCTGCATATCAGAGAGCGCATGCTCCATTACCTTTTTATCGCCAATCGCTCCACCAACACCCATATTGAGCGTGACTTTGGTGATCTTTGGCACCTGCATGACGCTTTTAAAAGCGAATTTTTCCTGCAGCTGCGGTACGATCGTCTCACGATAGACCTGCTCTAGTCTTGACATTGCCCTATCCGCCTTAAGTATCTACAACTTCGCCATTTGACTTGAAAAAACGCACCTTGCGGCCATCCTCCAGGACTTTAAAACCGACGCGATCACCCTTCTCTGTTACCGGATTAAACAGCGCGACATTTGAAATATGCAACGGCATCTCTTTATCGAGAATGCCTCCTGTCACACCCTTGTTTGGGTTCGCTTTGGTGTGGCGCTTGACCATATTGATGTTCTCTACAACAATTCGGTCATCATTCGTTACGCGCACTACGGTGCCCCTCTTTCCCTGGTCTTTTCCTGCCAAGACGATAACCTGATCGCCTTTCTTGATTTTTCGCATCGCCATGATCAATACCTCACAAGACTTCGGGGGCGAGTGAAATAATCTTCATGAAGCGCTCGCTACGCAGCTCACGAGTAACCGGCCCAAAGATGCGGGTACCGATAGGCTGTAGCTGGGCGTTCAACAGAACCGCAGCATTGCCATCAAAACGGATCAGTGATCCATCGGAGCGGCGAACGCCTTTTTTTGTGCGCACAACAACCGCGTTATAGATCTCGCCCTTTTTGACCTTGCCTCGCGGTATGGCATCCTTAACACTCACTTTAACGATGTCACCAATACCTGCATAACGCCTGTGCGAACCGCCCAGTACCTTTATGCACTGCACGCGCTTAGCGCCGCTGTTATCAGCAACCGTCATATTACTCTGCATCTGGATCATTGGTTTATCCCAACTACAGCTATAAAAATATTAATAAAATGCGCAGCGACTTAGCTGGCTTTTTCGACAACCTTAACCAAGCGCCATGTCTTGGATTTAGAGAGCGGCCTGCACTGCTCAACCACTACTGTATCGCCTGCATTGCACTCGTTAGACTCGTCGTGTGCATGCACCTTGGTCGAGCGCTTGATGAATTTGCCATACAGCGGGTGCTTCACCTGTCTCTCGATAAGGACTGTAATGGTTTTATCCATCTTGTCACTTACAACACGTCCAGTGAGCGTCCTGTTGATTACCTGTTGCTCACTCATGATGCATCACCTGTCTTCTGCTCAGTCATAACGGTCTTGACCCGTGCGATCTCTTTACGAACCCGACGCATCTCTGATGGGCGCGTCAACTGTCCTGTGCCTCGAAGCATGCGCAACGAAAACTGCTCTTTACGCAACTCCAACAGTGCCTCTTCAAGTTCCGCAGGTGTCTTCCCGCGTAATTCTGTTGCACTCATTTACATCACCATCCGCTTTGCAAAGGTTGTACTAATAGGCAGTTTTGCTGCAGCCAGCCTGAACGCTTCACGCGCCATCTCCTCTGAAATGCCTTCAATCTCGTACAGCATGCGACCCGGCTGAACCTGGGCAACCCAATACTCTACGTTGCCCTTGCCTTTACCCATCCGAACCTCCAGCGGTTTTTTGCTGATCGGCTTGTCGGGAAAGATGCGAATCCACAACTTGCCACCACGCTTTACATGGCGTGTAATCGTGCGGCGAGCCGCCTCGATCTGGCGGGCAGTGATCCGGCCTCGGCCGGTGGCTTTCAGCCCAAACTCGCCAAAGCTGACGCTGCTGCCGCGATTGGCAAGACCGCGGTTGCGGCCTTTGTGCTGCTTACGGAATTTTGTACGTTTTGGTTGCAACATGGGTTACGCCCTCTTTCCTGCTGGCTTTGCCCTTGATGCGGATCTCTTCTCCTTCACAGGCGCAGGCTCCTGATTCAGCGCATCGGCATAAATCTCACCTTTGAATATCCACACCTTTACGCCAAGTACGCCATAGGTCGTGTTGGCTTCAGCAAAGCCGTAATCAATATCGGCACGCAGGGTATGCAGTGGAACGCGGCCTTCACGGTACCACTCGCTGCGTGCAATCTCTGCACCATTAAGGCGCCCACCGACATTTACCCGAATGCCTTGCGCTCCGAGGCGCATGCTGTTTTGAACAGCGCGTTTCATGGCGCGACGAAACATGATGCGGCGCTCCAGCTGCTGGGCAATCCCTTCCGCAACCAACTGCGCATCCA
Organism: Candidatus Polarisedimenticolaceae bacterium; assembly: GCA_021648685.1. Classification (GTDB taxonomy): domain Bacteria; phylum Pseudomonadota; class Gammaproteobacteria; order Chromatiales; family Chromatiaceae; genus WFXD01. The sequence continues at coordinate 33,046 of JAKISI010000028.1, read as the reverse complement.
GCTCAGGTTTGCGAATCTCTTCGATGCTGATGTGCACAGGGATATTCATCCGCTTTGAGACTTCGCTGCGCAGGGCATCAATGTCTTCGCCTTTCTTACCAATCACCAAGCCGGGGCGGGCGGTATGAATGGTAATGTGAGCATTATTAGCCGGACGATCTATCTGTATGCGACTCACGGATGCCTGAGAGAGCTTCTTTCTCAGATAATCTCTCACTTCGAGATCTGTATTCAGCATATCAGCGTAGTCTTTGGAACTTGCGTACCATGTGGACGTCCAGTCCTTGACGATGCCCAGTCGAATACCTATTGGATGTACTTTTTGACCCATTTTGGCCTCTCTTGCCCGCTTATTCGTCGGCTACAGTCACAGTGATGTGACTGGTCCGCTTTAAGATCCGCGCAGCACGCCCTTTGGCACGCGCCCGAATTCGTTTCATTGTAGGCCCCTCATCAACGCAGATTGCAGAGACTCGCAATTCGTCAATATCAGCTCCCTCATTGTTCTCTGCATTTGCGATCGCAGAGTTCAGTATTTTTTTGATCAGCTCGGCCGCCTTTTTGTTACTGAAGGTCAGCACTTCGAGCGCCTTCTCTACCGGAAGGCCGCGTATCTGATCAGCCACCAGGCGCCCTTTTTGCGCCGAGAGCCTGGCGTGTCTTAATTTAGCTACTGCTTGCATGGGTAAAACCTCTATTATCTCGATTTCTTATCCGCAGCATGGCCACGGAAGGTGCGAGTCATGGAGAATTCGCCCAGCTTATGCCCGACCATGTTTTCGCTGATCAACACCGGCACATGCTGACGACCGTTGTATATCGCAATAGTCAGGCCGACCATCTCTGGCAGCACCATTGAGCGGCGCGACCAGGTTTTGATCGGACGTTTGTTGTTACTGGCAACTGCATCCTCGACCTTCTTCCACAAGTGGTGATCGACAAATGGGCCTTTCCTTATTGAACGTGGCACCTTAATCTTACCTCGCCTGATTATTTGTGGTTACGACGGCGCACAATCATGTGATCCGTACGTTTATTAGTTCGGGTTTTATACCCTTTGGTCGGCATGCCCCATGGACTTACCGGATGACGTCCACCTGAAGTGCGACCTTCACCACCACCGTGCGGGTGATCGACCGGGTTCATGGCGACACCTCTCACCGTTGGGCGCACACCGCGCCAACGCGAAGCGCCCGCCTTACCTAATGAACGCAGGCTGTGCTCAGAGTTACTGACTTCGCCGATGACAGCGCGGCACTCGACAGGCACCTTGCGCATCTCGCCCGAACGCAGGCGTAGTGTTGCATGTTTTCCTTCACGGGCAACCAGCTGAGCCGAGGTACCTGCGCTGCGTGCAATTTGCGCACCCTTGCCAGGCTTTAGCTCAATACAGTGAACGGTGCTACCCAGCGGCATATTGCGCAGTGGCAGGCAGTTGCCAACAGCTATTGGAGCATCCTCTCCAGCCTGGATCTTGTCACCTGCCACAATACCGCGGGGCGCAATGATATACGTTCTTTCGCCATCCGCATAGCAAATTAATGCAATATGGGCAGATCGGTTAGGATCATACTCAATCCGCTCGACGCTCCCCTCGATTCCGGCCTTATTGCGTTTGAAATCAATAATGCGGTAACGCTGTTTGTGCCCGCCGCCACGATGACGAGTCGTGATGCGCCCTTTGTTGTTTCGGCCACCTGTTTTGCTCTTTTGAGCCAACAGCGGCTCATGTGGCGCACCCTTGTGTAGATCCGGGGTGACAACCTTGACCACAAACCGGCGTCCTGGTGATGTTGGATTTGTCTTTACAATAGCCATTTCAATGCATCCACGTTCTATCTATATGCCAAATCAGGCGCCAGAGCCAAAATCAATATCATGACCGGGCTTCAACTTGATGTAAGCCTTCTTCCAGTCAGAGCGACTACCCATCTTTGAGCCAAAGCGCTTAGCCTTGCCTTTACAGTTGAGTACACGCACCTGATCCACCTCCACCTCAAACATCAGCTCTACCGCATGCGTAATCTCTGGCTTTGAGGCGCTCTTCAGCACACGAAAAACAAACTGCTTGTTGTTGTCCGCCGCGAGCGTGCTCTTTTCAGAGATGATCGGGCTGACGATGATCTGCATCAATCGGTCTTTATTCATGAGAGACGCTCTCCAATCTGCTCCAGTGCCGCCTTGGTCATTACAATCTTGTCGTAGGCGACCAGTGAAACCGGCTCAATCTCTGTCACATCGCGCACATCCACATTACGCAGGTTGCGCGAGGCCAGGAAAAGATTCTCATCCGGATTGGCTGCAATAATCAGCACCTCATTCAGCGCCATGCCCTGCAGCTTTGATGCCAGCTCCTTTGTCTTGGGCGCGCTGACCGTGAAGTCATCGACTGCGATCAGTCGCTCCTGACGTACCAGTTCAGACAAAATCGAGCGCAACGCACTACGATACATCTTTCTATTCACCTTCTGTGAATAGTTTCGCGGACGCGCCGCAAAGGTGACGCCGCCTGAGCGCCAGATAGGGCCTCTTGTTGTGCCTGCGCGCGCTCTGCCTGTCCCTTTTTGGGAGAAAGGCTTGGCACCGCCGCCGCGCACATCCGAGCGGGTCTTCTGCGCCTTGGTGCCACTTCGCGCACCGGCCATATAGGCGGTGACGACCTGATGCACCAGAGCTTCATTAAATTCTGCGCCAAAAACGCTGTCTGAAACCTGCATGGTTTCGTCCATACCGCTCTCGCCTGCCTGTATATTGAGGTCCATTGCTTACCCCTTATTCTGTAACTTGATGGCGGGCGTAATGATCACATCACCGCCACGCGAGCCAGGAACCGAGCCTTTTACCAACAGCAGGTTACGCTCAACATCTACCCGCACAATCTCCAGATTCTGGATGGTGCGTTTGACATTGCCCATGTGACCCGACATCTTCTTGCCCTTGAATACACGACCCGGCGTCTGACATTGACCAATGGAACCATTGGAACGGTGCGAGATCGAGTTGCCGTGTGTAGCATCCTGCATGGAGAAGTTATGCCGCTTGATGCCGCCCGCAAAGCCCTTACCGATGGTCGTTCCGCTCACGTCCACCTTCTGACCGGCCTCGAAGATATCCACCTTCAGCTCGCCACCCACTTCAATGTTCTCACCCTCGCCATCGGCAAGACGGAACTCCCACAGACCGCGACCTGCCTCAACACCCGCCTTGGCGTAGTGACCGGTGTTTGGCTTGCGAACACGCGATGCCCGGCGGGTTCCTGTGGTCACCTGAACCGCCAGATAACCATCGTTATCCTGGGTCTTCAGCTGCGTCACCCGGTTCGGCTCTGCTTCAATAACTGTTACGGGGATAGAGGCGCCATCCTCGGTAAAAACCCGAGTCATGCCCGCTTTACGCCCGACAATTCCGATCGTCATATTCTTTATCCTCAGTTCAGTTTGATCTGAACATCGACACCCGCAGCAAGATCAAGCTTCATCAGCGCATCGACGGTTTTATCCGTTGGATCAACGATGTCCATCAACCGCTTATGGGTGCGAATCTCATACTGATCGCGCGCATCTTTATTGACGTGCGGAGAGATCAATATGGTAAACCGCTCTTTTTTCGTTGGCAGCGGAATCGGCCCGCGCACTTGTGCGCCGGTACGTTTTGCTGTCTCAACAATCTCTTTTGCGGATTGATCGATCAGTCGATGATCAAAGGCCTTGAGACGGATTCTAATGTTTTGGTTGCCCATTTTTGATTACTCGATAATCTTAGAAACAACACCCGCACCCACGGTACGGCCACCTTCACGAATGGCGAAACGCAGCCCGTCTTCCATTGCAATCGGCGCGCCCAGCCTGACGGTCATCTTGACATTGTCGCCTGGCATTACCATTTCGACCCCTTCCGGCAGGTCACAGGCTCCGGTTACGTCAGTAGTTCTGAAGTAGAACTGTGGACGGTAGCCGTTGAAGAACGGGGTGTGTCGTCCGCCTTCGTCTTTGCTCAGGATGTAGACTTCTGCTTCGAAGTAGGTGTGTGGGGTGATGCTGCCGGGGTGGGCCAATACCTGACCACGCTCGACATCTTCACGTTTGGTGCCACGCAGCAGTATGCCAACGTTATCGCCCGCTACACCTTCATCCAGCAGCTTGCGGAACATCTCTACGCCGGTGCAGATGGTTTTGACGGTATCTTTGATGCCGACAATCTCAATCTCTTCGCCCACTTTGACGACGCCGCGCTCGATTCGTCCGGTGACGACGGTGCCGCGTCCGGAGATGGAGAAGACATCTTCGATCGGCAGCAGGAAGGGCTGGTCGATGTCGCGCTCTGGCTCGGGGATGTAGCTGTCCATCGCTTCGACCAGCTTGATCACGGAGGGGACGCCAATCTCGGAGGTGTCGCCTTCCAGTGCCTTCAGGGCGGAGCCGATGATGACCGGGGTGTCGTCACCTGGAAATTCGTATTGGTCGAGCAGTTCGCGCACTTCCATCTCTACCAGTTCGAGCAGCTCTTCATCATCGACCATGTCGGCTTTGTTCAGAAAGACGACGATGTAGGGAACGCCTACCTGACGCGACAGCAGGATGTGCTCGCGGGTCTGGGGCATGGGGCCGTCAGCTGCGGAGCAGACCAGGATGGCACCATCCATCTGGGCCGCACCGGTGATCATGTTCTTGACGTAGTCGGCGTGTCCCGGACAGTCTACGTGGGCGTAGTGACGATTCTCTGATTCGTACTCTACGTGGGCAGTGGCAATGGTGATGCCGCGCTCGCGCTCTTCCGGGGCATTGTCGATCTGGTCGAATGCCTTGGTCTCTCCGCCATGTACTTCGGCCATGACCTTGGTCAGGGCAGCGGTGAGTGTGGTTTTACCATGATCTACGTGGCCGATGGTGCCAACGTTCACATGTGGTTTATTGCGTTCAAATTTTTCCTTGGACACTTTAATACTACCCCTATACCAGTTTACTGTTTCTTAACAATTGCCTCGGCGATACTCGCCGGGACCTCGCTGTATTTACAAAATTCCATACTGTAGGTCGCACGACCCTGGGTTGCAGATCGCAGATCTGTCGCATAGCCAAACATCTCGGCCAGCGGCACTTCTGCGGCAATCTGTCTACCCGCAGGACAATCTCCCATACCCTGCACCGTTCCACGACGACTGCTCAAGTCGCCTATGACATCGCCCATATAGTTCTCAGGGGTAACCACCTCAACCTTCATTATCGGCTCCAGCAGTACCGGGCTTGCCACCAGAGCCGCCTCTCTGAAACACATAGAGCCAGCAATCTTGAACGCCATCTCATTGGAGTCCACATCATGGTATGAGCCATCGTAAAGCGTTACCTTTACATCGACGACGGGATACCCCGCCAGCACACCACTCTGCATCTGCCCCTGCACGCCTTTATCCACTGCCGGGATGTACTCCCTGGGAACAGCGCCTCCAACGATTTCGTTGACAAACTCATAACCCGCGCCGGTCTCTTGCGGCTCCAGTCGCAGGTAGACGTGACCATACTGGCCTCGGCCACCGCTTTGCCGAACAAACTTCCCTTCCTGCTCTACCGTCTTGCGAATGGTCTCCCGGTAGCTTACCTGCGGCGCGCCTACATTGGCTTCAACCCCAAACTCCCTGCACATGCGATCGACAATAATGTCGAGATGCAGCTCGCCCATCCCGGAGATGATGGTCTGCCCGGACTCCTCATCCGTTGCGACACGAAAAGAGGGGTCTTCCTGCGCCAGCTTACCAAGCGCCACCCCCATCTTCTCCTGATCCGCCTGCGTTCTTGGCTCTACAGCAACCGATATAACCGGGTCTGGAAAATCCATCCGCTCCAGCGTGATGATCGCTTTGGGATCACACAGGGTATCGCCCGTTCTAGCCTGCTTAAGACCAACGGCAGCTGCAATGTCGCCGGCTCTTACCTCTTTAATCTCTTCACGATTATTGGAGTGCATCTGCAGGATGCGCCCAACACGTTCGCGTTTCCCTTTTACGGGGTTGTAGATCGTGTCCCCAGAGTTCAAGACTCCGGAATAGACCCGAAAAAATGTCAGCGTCCCTACAAAGGGATCTGTTGCGATCTTGAACGCCAACGCGGAGAACGGCGCATCATCGTCCGCTAGACGTGTTGCCTCTGTCTCCGCCGCGTCATCAAGAATGCCGGCAATTGCCGGCACATCTACCGGAGACGGCATGTAATCCACTATGGCGTCCAACATGGCCTGCACGCCTTTGTTCTTAAAGGCGCTGCCGCACATCATGGGCACAATTTCATTGGCCAGTGTGCGGGCGCGCAGACCCTGCTTGATCTCTTCGTTACTGAGCCCACCTGTCTCCAGGTACTTTTCCGTCAGCTCATCATCGGCTTCGGCCGCCGCCTCTACCAGATGCTCTCGCCACTCCTGGCACTGCGCCATCATCTTGGACGGGATATCTATGAGCTGAAATTTAGCCCCCCGACTCTCTTCATCCCAGATGATGCCCTTCATCCTGACAAGATCAACAACCCCTCGAAAATCCTCTTCTTCCCCTATCGCCAACTGAATGGGCACAGGGTTTGCGCCCAGCCGATCCTTGACCTGATCCACTACTCGCAAAAAATCCGCCCCTACTCGATCCATCTTGTTTACAAAGGCAATCCTTGGCACACCGTACTTGTCCGCTTGGCGCCAGACGGTCTCTGACTGCGGCTCCACACCGCCAACCGCACAGAAAACAGCGCAGGCTCCATCCAGCACCCGCAGTGAACGCTCCACCTCAATGGTGAAGTCCACATGCCCCGGCGTATCAATGATATTGATTCGATGCTCGGGGTACTGCTTCTCCATCCCGGACCAAAAGCAGGTCGTGGCAGCGGATGTAATGGTTATTCCGCGCTCTTGCTCTTGCTCCATCCAATCCATGGTAGCTGCGCCATCGTGTACCTCACCGATCTTGTGCGAGACCCCGGTGTAGAACAGGATACGCTCTGTCGTGGTGGTCTTGCCCGCATCAATGTGCGCCATAATGCCCACATTGCGATAGCGTTCAATTGGAGTCACACGAGCCACGACACAATTCCTCCAATCACACTGATTTTGAACGCTACTTCAAATCGCAATTACCAACGGTAGTGCGCAAATGCCTTATTGGCCTCAGCCATACGGTGCGTATCTTCGCGTTTCTTGACCGCAGACCCACGGGAGGCTGCCGCATCCATTAGCTCACCCGCCAGACGGAAAGCCATAGACTTCTCACTGCGCTTGCGTGCCGCATCAATCAGCCAGCGCATGGCCAGTGAGTTGCGGCGGCTGGGACGAACCTCGATAGGCACCTGATAGGTTGCACCACCTACGCGGCGTGATTTTACCTCAACGGTTGGGCGAACATTCTCCATCGCCTTGTCCAACACTTCCAATGGCTCTTCATCAGAGCGCTCCGCGACCTTCTCCAACGCACCGTAGAGAATGCGCTCAGCGACTGATTTTTTTCCGTTTACCATGACCATATTGATGAACTTGGCCAGCAATTGATTCCCGTACTTTGGATCCGGAAGTATCTCTCGCTTTGCTACAACTCTTCTTCTAGGCATGGCTTTTACTCAAATCCTGAAATTAATAACGAACGCTAATTAGCCTGGCACTCAGCTCTTTGGACGCTTGGCGCCATACTTGGAACGCCCTTGGCGGCGACTCTCTACACCAGAGGTATCCAGGCTGCCACGAACCGTGTGATAGCGCACACCCGGCAGATCCTTGACTCGCCCGCCGCGTAGCAGGATCACGGAGTGCTCCTGTAGATTATGCCCCTCACCACCGATATAGGTGCTGACTTCATAGCCATTGGTCAGACGCACACGCGCCACCTTGCGCAACGCAGAGTTTGGCTTTTTGGGCGTCGTGGTATAGACACGCGTGCAGACACCACGTTTTTGCGGGCAAGCCTCTAGGGCTGGCACCTTGCTTTTCTCTACTTTGCGCTTGCGGGGCTTGCGCACCAACTGATTTATTGTTGCCATCTATCTGTGTCTCCCGGGGTTCCCGGATATGCACCTGCGAACCAAAAAAACCAAGCAGAAGACTCCACCCCTTAGATTTGCAACCACTAAGGAGTAACGTTTACTCAGGGTCTGGTACGCTTTCAACGACCTGTAAGGCCGCGCACTTAATATGATTTAATGAGCCGCTGCTAAAGCCAGCCCGTCAAAGAGCTGCGCATTCTATGCCTGCAGCAGCAGCCTGTCAATACAGCATCACTACTTTTTATCGCCAATCCACAAAATAGGGCTGCTGCAGCGCATCAAACGCAATGAGCCGCAGCAGAGCGCCCTCAGATCCGCTTACACATCCGATGTATTCAAGGCCTGTTTGATCGCCTCTTCCACCTCTTCTGCCACCATTTCAACCTTGGTGTTCTCCACCTCGGCACTAAGTTCCGCCTTGCGCCGCTCCTGACGCGCCTTGTGCGATGCAAGCCCTGTTCCGGCAGGGATCAGTCGACCCACAATCACATTCTCCTTAAGGCCATGCAGGTCATCACTCAAGCCACGCACCGCAGCCTCTGTGAGCACTCGCGTGGTCTCTTGGAAAGAGGCCGCCGAGATAAATGACTCAGTCGCCAATGATGCCTTGGTGATGCCCAGCAGCAGGGGTTCATAGAGCGCAGGCTGTTTTCCATCGGCTATCGCCGCGCTGTTTACATCACCCAGGCGTATACGCTCGACCTGCTCGCCGCGCAGCAGCATGGTATCGCCGGGTTGAGAGATCTCAACCTTACGCAACATCTGGCGGATGATCACCTCGATGTGCTTGTCGTTGATCTTCACACCCTGTAGACGGTAGACATCCTGGATCTCATGCACCAGATATTCCGCCATCTGGGTTACGCCTCGCAGGCGCAGGATGTCATGCGGATTCAGTTCCCCTTCCGCAATGACTTCGCCCTTGGCAACGTGCTCACCTTCAAACACATTGACATGACGCCACTTTGGAATCAGCTCTTCAATCGTCTCGCCATCCTGCTGGGTAATCACCAGACGCTGTTTGCCCTTGGTATCTTTACCAAAGCTGATGGTGCCGGTTGCCTCAGCCAGGATGGCCGGGTCTTTCGGCTTGCGCGCCTCGAACAGGTCGGCAACGCGCGGCAGACCGCCGGTAATATCGCGGGTCTTGCTGGAGGCCTGCGGTATGCGTGCCAATACATCGCCCACACCCACATCAGCGCCATCGGTCACCCCGACGATAGCCGCAGCTGGCAGGAAGTAGTGCGCCGGTATCTTGGTGCCGGCAATACAGAGATCCTCACCATTTTCATCAATCAGCTTGACCATGGGTCGCAGATCCTTGCCAGTGGCTGGTCGCTGTTTCGGATCAATAACCACAAGTGAAGAGAGTCCTGTAACCTCATCCACCTGGCTCTGAACTGTTACGCCATCTACAAAATCATCAAATTGTAGTTTACCCGCAACTTCGGTCACAACCGGGTGTGTGTGTGGATCCCAGTTGGCCACCATCTGGCCACCCTCAACACTGTCACCATCACCGGTCATCAGCGTTGCACCATAGGGTACCTTGTAGCGCTCACGTTCGCGACCAACCTCATCAATCACAGTAATCTCGCCTGAGCGAGATACCGCAACCAGATGACCACTTTTGTGTTTCACGGTCTTGATGTTATGCAGGCGGATACTGCCTTTTGTCTTCACCTCGATGCTGTTCACTGCAGCAGAGCGCGAGGCCGCACCACCAATGTGGAAGGTGCGCATGGTGAGCTGGGTGCCCGGTTCGCCAATGGATTGCGCGGCAATAACACCCACAGCCTCGCCCATATTAGCAGCATGGCCACGCGCAAGATCACGTCCATAGCAGGCACTACAGACGCCAACCCGGGCGGCGCAGGTGATGGCAGAACGCACCTGCACTTGATCGACACCCGCCTCCTCTAGCTGAGCAACCCAATCCTCATCCAGCAGGATGCCACGCTCACAGACCACATCGTCACTGCCGGGCTTGTGAATATCAGCACCGACAACACGACCCAAAATACGCTCGCCTAAAGGCTCTACAACATCACCACCCTCAATCAGCGGCGTCATCATGACGCCTTTCTCGGTGCCACAATCCTCTTCCAACACCACCATATCCTGCGCAACATCGACCAGGCGACGGGTAAGATACCCTGAGTTTGCCGTCTTCAACGCGGTATCCGCCAGCCCTTTACGCGCGCCGTGGGTGGAGATGAAATACTGCAACACATCCAATCCTTCACGGAAGTTCGCAGTAATTGGCGTCTCAATAATGGAGCCGTCCGGCTTGGCCATCAGGCCACGCATGCCGGCCAGCTGTCTGATCTGGGCTGCTGAGCCACGGGCACCGGAATCGGCCATCATATAGATAGAGTTGAATGAGTCCTGCTCGACCTCTTTGCCTTCAGCATCAATGACCAGATCCTTACCCAGCTTGTTCATCATCGCCTTGGCGACCTGGTCGTTGGTATGCGACCAGATATCCACTACCTTGTTGTAGCGCTCACCATTGGTAACCAGACCGGAGGCGTATTGATTTTCGATCTCCTTGACCTCACTCTCAGCCGCGGCCAGAATCGCCCCCTTCTCCTCTGGCACCGTCATATCATCAACACAGATGGAGACGCCGGAACGAGTGGCAAAACGGAAACCGGTATACATCAACTGATCCGCAAAGATGACGGTCTCTTTAAGACCAACACGGCGATAGCAGGCATTGACCAGACCTGAAATCTCTCGTTTGCCCAGCGCCTGGTTGACCAGATCATACGGGAGGCCATCCGGCAAGATCTCAGAGAGGATGGCGCGCCCGACAGTCGTATCAACACGGCGGATGGTTTCAATCATCTCACCATCATCATTGGCGATCACTTCACGAATACGAACCTTGACTTTGGCCTGCAACGCTACTTGGCGCGACTCATAGGCACGATGCACCTCTTTGACGTTAGAGAAGGCCATCCCTTCACCTTGCGCATTGATGCAGTCGCGAGTCATAAAGTAGAGACCCAAAACAACATCCTGTGATGGCACGATAATCGGCTCACCATTAGCGGGCGATAGAATGTTATTAGTCGACATCATGAGGGTGCGCGCTTCAAGCTGCGCCTCAATGGATAACGGGATGTGTACCGCCATCTGATCGCCGTCAAAGTCGGCGTTGAATGCGGTACAGACCAGCGGGTGCAGTTGAATGGCTTTGCCTTCAACCAGCACTGGCTCAAAGGCCTGGATGCCCAGCCGGTGCAGCGTTGGCGCACGGTTCAGCATCACCGGATGCTCACGAATGACCTCTTCCAGAATATCCCACACCTCGGTGCTGCCGCGCTCCACCAGCTTTTTTGCCGCCTTGATGGTGGTCGCCAGACCACGGAACTGCAGCTTGCTGAAGATGAAGGGTTTAAACAGCTCCAGCGCCATCTTCTTTGGCAAGCCGCACTGGTGCAGCCTCAGCGTCGGCCCCACCACGATCACGGAACGGCCGGAGTAGTCGACACGTTTGCCCAGCAGGTTCTGACGGAAACGACCCTGCTTGCCCTTGATCATATCTGCCAGCGATTTCAGTGGACGCCGGTTGGTGCCGGTGATGGCACGGCCACGACGGCCATTATCCAGCAGCGCATCGACTGACTCCTGCAACATGCGCTTTTCGTTGCGCACAATGATGTCCGGCGCATTCAGATCCAGCAGGCGGCGCAGGCGGTTGTTACGGTTGATTACCCGCCGATAGAGGTCATTCAGATCCGAGGTCGCAAAGCGGCCGCCATCCAGCGGCACCAGTGGGCGCAGCTCAGGCGGCAGCACCGGCAGGACGGTCATCACCATCCACTCAGGGCGGTTGCCCGATGCATTCAGTGACTCGATCAGTTTCAGCCGTTTGCTGAATTTCTTGATCTTGGTCTCTGAGTTGGTGGCGCCAATCTCTTCACGCAGGCGTTTGATCTCATCCGGCATATCAATGGTGCGCAGCAGCTCATAGACCGCCTCGGCACCCATGCGTGCATCAAATTCGTCGCCGTTCTCCTCGATGGCTTCGAGGTACTGCTCATCGGTCAGCAACTGCCCCCGCTCCAGCGGTGTCATGCCGGGATCGACCACCACAAAAGATTCAAAATAGAGTACCCGCTCGATCTCACGCAGGGTCATATCCAGCAGCAGACCGATACGGGAGGGGAGCGATTTCAGAAACCAGATGTGCGCCACCGGGCTGGCCAGCGCAATGTGCCCCATGCGCTCTCGGCGTACCTTTGAAAGGGTCACCTCGACGCCGCACTTCTCACACACCACGCCACGATGCTTGAGGCGCTTGTACTTGCCACAGAGGCACTCATAATCACTGGTGGGGCCAAATATCTTGGCGCAGAAGAGCCCTTCGCGTTCCGGTTTGAAGGTGCGATAGTTGATGGTCTCCGGCTTTTTGACCTCGCCATAAGACCAGGAACGAACCATGTCGGGCGAAGTAAGGCCGATCCGGATGGCATCAAAGTCCTCGGACTGGCCCTGCTGTTTAATAAGCTTTAATAGATCTTTCAAGATCGTATCTCCTGTAGTTGGAAGTAGTTATAGGCCCGCTTTAAAGCAGCACTACTTCCGCACCAGCTCGATATTAATGGCCAGTGAGCGAATCTCTTTGACCAGTACATTGAATGATTCGGGCATACCGGCATCCATCTGATGGTTGCCATCGACGATATTCTTGTACATGCGTGTGCGACCATTCACATCGTCTGACTTGACCGTCAGCATCTCTTGCAGGGTGTAAGCGGCACCGTATGCCTCCAGCGCCCAGACCTCCATCTCTCCGAAACGCTGGCCGCCGAACTGTGCCTTGCCGCCCAGTGGCTGTTGGGTTACGAGGCTGTACGGCCCGGTAGAGCGGGCATGCATCTTGTCATCCACCAGGTGGTTCAACTTGAGGATGTACATGTAGCCTACGGTCACCGGGCGATCAAAAGGTTCGCCGGTGCGCCCGTCATGCAGCGTGGTCTGCCCCGTTGCAGGCAGCCCGGCCAGCTCCAGCATGCGTTTGATCTCCTCTTCGCTTGCCCCATCGAAGACTGGGGTTGCCATCGGCACGCCACCTTTGAGGTTACCGGCCAGCTTGGTGATCTCCTCATCACTGAAGCTGTCAAGCTCCTCTTTTTTGCCGCTGGTGTTATAGATCTTGTCCAGATACTCTCGCAGTTCGGTCACTTTGGCCTGTCGCTCCAGCATCTCGCCGATGCGTTGACCCAGACCCTTGGCCGCCCATCCCAGGTGTGTCTCCAGCACCTGCCCCACGTTCATGCGTGACGGTACGCCCAGTGGGTTAAGCACGATATCAACCGGCGTGCCATCCTCGGAGTAAGGCATATCCTCAACCGGCACGATGGTGGAGATGACGCCCTTGTTGCCGTGACGCCCTGCCATCTTGTCGCCAGGCTGGATGCGGCGTTTTACGGCCATGTAGACCTTGACCATCTTGAGCACGCCAGGTGCCAGATCATCTCCACTGGTCAGCTTGCTCTTCTTGGCCTCAAAACGTTGACGGAAATCTTCGCGCTGACTCTTGACCTGCTCGGCAATCGCCTCCAGCTGTTGTGCTGCAGACTCGTTGCGCAAGCGGATCTCCAGCCACTGATCACGCTCCAGTTCGGAGAGGTAGCTCTTGGTGACCTTTGACCCCGCCTTTAGCGAGTTCGGGCCGCCATCGGCCACTTTGCCCAGCAGCATCTTCTCTACACGCTGGAAGGTATCCTCCTCCAGAATGCGCAGCTGGTCACCCAGATCGGCCCGGACCTGATCCAGCTCATCCTCTTCAATCTGTAGTGCCCGCGCATCCTTTTCGACGCCATCACGGGTAAAGACCTGCACATCAATAACCGTGCCGGACATACCGGTTTTGACCCGCAGTGAGGTATCCTTCACATCCGCCGCCTTCTCGCCAAAGATGGCACGCAGCAGCTTCTCTTCCGGGGTCAGCTGGGTTTCACCCTTTGGCGTCACCTTGCCGACCAGGATATCGCCCTCTTTAACCTCGGCACCTACATAGACGATGCCGGACTCATCCAGCTTGGCCAGCGCCGATTCACCCACATTGGGGATATCGCCGGAGATTTCCTCCGACCCCAGTTTGGTGTCGCGCGCCATGCAGGTCAACTCTTCGATGTGGATGGTGGTGAAGCGATCCTCTTCCACTACCCGCTCGGAGATGAGGATGGAGTCCTCGAAGTTGTAGCCATTCCACGGCATAAAGGCGATGCGCAGGTTCTGACCCAGCGCCAGCTCGCCCAGATCGGTCGAAGGGCCATCCGCCAGTACATCACCCCGGGCAATGGTGTCGCCAGGATTCACCAGCGGACGCTGGTTGATGCAGGTGTTCTGGTTGGAGCGGGTGTATTTGGTCAGGTTGTAGATATCTACACCAGACTCTCCCGCTTCGGTCTCGTCATCGTTTACCCGCACAACGATACGCGCCGCATCAATCGAATCGACCGTGCCGCCACGGGTTGCAATAACCGCCACACCTGAATCAATCGCCACTGTGCGCTCCATGCCGGTGCCGACCAGTGGTTTGTCCGCCCGCAATGTGGGTACCGCCTGACGCTGCATGTTGGAACCCATGAGTGCACGGTTGGCATCATCATGCTCCAGAAACGGGATCAACGAGGCCGCCACCGATACGATCTGTTTTGGTGACACATCCATATACTCGATCTTGTCCGGTGTGGAGAGGGTAAACTCATTCTGGTGACGACATGAGATCAGCTCATCCACCAGTTCACCCTCCTCACTCAGGGAGGCATTGGCCTGCGCAATCACAAAACGCCCCTCTTCAATCGCAGAGAGGTAGTCCACCTGATCCGTCACCTTGGCATTGATCACGCGCCGATATGGGGTCTCCAGAAAGCCATAGCTGTTGGTTCTGGCATAGACCGAGAGGGAGTTGATCAAGCCAATGTTTGGCCCTTCCGGCGTTTCAATTGGGCAGACACGTCCATAGTGGGTCGGGTGCACGTCGCGCACCTCAAAGCCCGCACGCTCACGCGCCAGACCACCAGGGCCGAGCGCAGAGACTCGGCGCTTGTGGGTCATGCCGGAGAGTGGGTTATTCTGATCCATAAACTGCGAGAGCTGACTGGAGCCAAAGAACTCTTTGACCGCAGCCGAGACCGGCTTGGCATTGATCAGCTCTTGCGGCATCAGCCCTTCTGATTCAGCCAGTGTCAGCCGCTCGCGCACTGCACGCTCGACACGCACCAGGCCAACGCGGAACTGGTTTTCGGCCATCTCTCCCACGCAGCGAATACGACGGTTGCCCAGGTGATCAATATCATCCACCACACCATTGCCGTTGCGGATGTTGATCAGCTCCTTGAGGACATCCGTGATGTCTTCCTTGGAGAGAACGCCCTCGCCCTCATCCGTCTCGGTACGGTTCAGCCTGCGGTTGAACTTCATGCGGCCAACCGCGGAGAGGTCATAACGATCCGGGCTGAAGAAGAGGTTTTTAAACAGGTTCTCAGCTGCGTCTTTGGTTGGCGGCTCACCCGGACGCATCATCCGGTAGATCTCGACCTTCGCCTCCAGATCGTTGGTAGACGAGTCCAGCCGCAAGGTGCTGGAGATAAAGGCACCATGATCAAGGTCATTGGTGAAGAGCGTACGGATCTTTTTAATGCCATTGCTGACCAGGATCTCTAGTGTCTCTTCGGTGATCTCATCATTGGCATTGGCGAGGATCTCACCGGTTTCGGTATCGACGATATTGTGCGCCAGGACTCGCTCATACAGAAACTCTTGCGGTACATCCAGACTTTTGACACCGGCTTTTTCCAGCGCCTTGATGTGCCGCTGCGTCACACGACGCCCCGCTTCTGCGATAACCTCGCCCTTAGCTGCAATATCAAAGCTCAGAATCTCGCCACGCAGACGCTCCGGCACCAGCTCCATTTTTATGCCTTTTTTATTGAGGCGGAAACCATCCGTCTCAAAAAACATGTCCAACATCTCTTCCGTGTTATAGCCCAGGGCGCGAATCAGCACGGTTGCCGGCAGCTTGCGGCGGCGGTCGATCCGGACAAAGACACAATCTTTTGGGTCAAATTCAAAATCGAGCCAGGAGCCACGGTAGGGGATCACGCGGGCAGAGAAGAGTAGCTTGCCCGAGGAGTGGGTCTTGCCCTTGTCGTGGTCAAAAAAGACACCCGGAGAGCGGTGCAGCTGAGAGACGATGACGCGCTCCGTGCCGTTGATCACAAAGGTTCCAGTATCGGTCATAAGCGGCAACTCGCCCATATAGACCTCCTGTTCCCGGATATCCTTCACCACCTTTGAGTTAGCAGGTGCCTCCTTATCGTAGATCACCAGGCGAGCCAGTACCCGTAACGGTGCTGCGTAGGTTGTGCCGCGAAGCTGGCACTCGCGCACATCGAAAACAGGTTCGCCAAGGCGATAACTGACATATTCCAGTGCCGCATTTCCAGAGTAACTGGTGATGGGGAATACGGATTTAAATGCTGCGTGCAGACCCAGGTCTGCACGATCAGCTATCGCTACACCATCCTGCAAAAAGCGCCGGTAGGAATCGATCTGAGTCGCCAAAAGAAAGGGCGTATCAAGGATGATTGGCCGTTTGCCAAAGTCCTTGCGGATACGCTTTTTCTCGGTGAAAGAATAGGCCATGTTGCCGTCCCTCGGATTCAAAAGACTTCAAAAATTATGATTTCGGTACAATATCTGTACCGTCTGTGTCGATATGAGCAGAAAACTTCAGACCGACACAACGGGAAAAGGCCGACGACAAAATGCCGCCAGCCCAGACCCGCTATGGGTTGCGCTCACTCAAGACCAAGGGTTACTTGATCTCGGCAGTAGCGCCTGCTTCTTCCAGCTGCTTCTTGATCTCTTCGGCTTCATCTTTAGAGACCGCCTCTTTCAAGGTGGTAGGTGTGCCTTCTACTGCACCCTTGGCCTCTTTCAAGCCCAGACCTGTAATGCTACGAACGGCCTTGATTACAGCCACTTTGTTGCCACCAAAACCGGTCAGCACTACGTCAAACTCGGTCTGCTCTTCAGCAGCAGCAGCGCCGTCACCACCCGCTGCCGGAGCAGCCGCTACGGCCGCAGCGGCGGATACGCCAAACTTCTCTTCCATGGCAGAGATCAGATCAACGACCTCCAGCACAGTCATGTTGGAAATAGCCTCTAAAATATCATCTTTGGACACGGCCATTGTTAACTCCTGGATTTAAATAAATTGAATATAAATTATCGGTGAAAGAGGCTAAATCAAGCCGCCTCTTTCGCATCGCGTATAGCCGCAACAGTACGAACCAACTTGCCAGGCACCTCGTTTATGGTGCGTGTCAGTTTCTCTACAGGCGCTTTCATCACCGCCATCAACAGGCTGATCGCCTGGTCGTAGGTTGGCATCTTTGCCAGATCTTCGATCTTTGATGGCTCAAGCAATTCACCACCAATCGAGACCAGTTTTACAACCAGTTTACCGTTCTGTTTTGAGAAATCGTTGATTACACGAGCCGCTGCCCCTGGATCTTCCTGCGAAAAAGCCAACACCACTGGACCGATGAGACCTTCTTGCATGCAGGCAAATTCAGTATCCTCAATTGCACGGCGTGCCAGGGTGTTTTTGACCACTCGAAGATAGACACCCGCTTTGCGTGCTTCCACACGCAGCTGAGTCATATCCCCAACCGTCAGACCCCGGTACTCCGCAGCAATGGCTGAATAGGCAGTAGCCGCTACTTCTGCGACCTCGGCGACGATTGTCT
Organism: Candidatus Polarisedimenticolaceae bacterium; assembly: GCA_021648685.1. GTDB lineage: Bacteria > Pseudomonadota > Gammaproteobacteria > Chromatiales > Chromatiaceae > WFXD01. The sequence goes on along the minus strand of JAKISI010000028.1, from coordinate 15,264 downwards.
CCTTCTGTGCACGGTTTAGTGCCATGTTGTCGTCACCTCTCGTTGTTTGGACGGGTAAACCCGCCCGGGTTGACACCAGTTGAACATTCAAAAAATGTTCAATTAAAACAGTGCCGTCACCAGGAATTCTCCTGCTGGGGCACCGCCTGCGTAGGCGAATAGAGCATATTAAGCGCCGATGGCGCACCTACGGTCTTTGACGGCAACCGGGTCGTTGACCCGGCACCCCGCAAAGTCGGTATGCCGCATAGTTGAATGCGGCAACGCAGCACAGGTATGTGCTGTGTAAATATGGCTAGATCGCCAAAGAGGCTTGATCCAATGCAAGCCCCGGCCCCATGGTGCTGGAGACCGTGATCTTCTGTATGTAGATGCCCTTTGCCGCGCTCGGCTTGGCCTTCTGTAGATCCACCAGCAGGCTTTCCAGATTCTCGCGTAGCGCCGAGGCTTCAAAATCCACCTTGCCGATGGGACAGTGGATGATGCCTGCCTTGTCAGTGCGATAGCGCACCTGACCGGCCTTGGCGTTTTTCACCGCCTCTGCCACATTCGGGGTAACTGTGCCCACTTTTGGGTTGGGCATCAGGCCACGCGGGCCGAGGATCTGACCCAGTTGTCCCACTACGCGCATCGCATCTGGTGAGGCGATAACCACATCAAAGTCCATCTTTCCAGCCTTTACATCGGCCGCCAGATCGTCCATACCTACAATGTCCGCACCAGCTGCTGTGGCAGCTTCGGCATTTGCGCCCTGGGTAAAGACGGCAACCCGGATTGTCTTGCCCGTGCCATTTGGCAGCAGGGTTGCGCCACGCACAACCTGATCTGATTTGCGCGGGTCAATACCCAGATTAACTGCAACATCTACCGATTCCTTGAATTTTGCGCCGGGGAGATCCTTCAACAGGGCGAAGGCCTCTTCAGCCGCATACTGTTTTTTTGCATCTACCTTTTCGCTGATCGCTTTAGCGCGCTTGGATAGTTTTGCCATCTTAGAGGCCCTCCACATTGAGGCCCATACTACGGGCGCTACCGGCAATGATACGCACAGCGGCATCCATATCGGCAGCATTCAGATCTTCCATTTTGGTCTGCGCAATCTCTTCAAGCTGCGCACGCGTCACTGTACCCACCTTTTCGGTATTCGGTCTGCCGCTGCCTTTGGCAAGGCCCGCAGCCTTTCTCAGCAGCACCGATGCAGGCGGTGTCTTGGTGATAAAGGTAAAGCTGCGATCAGCATAGACTGTGATCACAACCGGGATGGGCAGCCCTTTCTCAACATTCTGGGTCTGTGCGTTAAACGCTTTGCAGAACTCCATAATGTTGACGCCGTGCTGGCCCAGCGCCGGGCCAACGGGCGGACTGGGATTGGCCTCACCGGCCTTTACTTGCAGCTTGATGTAAGCCTGGATTTTCTTTGCCATCTCTGGATCTCCTGTGGGTGCAGACGCCAGGGGCTTTCACCCTGGCTCCCCTAAGTTACTTAAAAATTTGGATAGTTACCGCAATGCACGACTACAATCCGGCACTCAATAACAGCGAGGTCAGCCCTTTTCTACCTGGCCAAACTCAAGATCGACCGGCGTGGAGCGCCCAAAGATCAGTACCGATACCTTCAACCGGCTCTTCTCATAGTCCACATCCTCAACCACGCCATTGAAGTCGTTGAAAGGGCCGTCAACAACCCGCACAACCTCTCCTGGCTCGTACAGAACCTTTGGACGCGGCTTCTCGACACCGTCCTGAATGCGCTGCAAGATGGCTTCAGCTTCCTTATCTGAAATCGGCACCGGCCGGTCACCTGTGCCGCCAATAAAGCCCATAACCTTGGGGACATCCTTAACCAGATGCCATGTCTCATCCGTCAGCTCCATCTTTACCAGCACGTAGCCCGGGAAAAATTTACGCTCGCTTTTTCGCTGCTGGCCGCCACGAACCTCAACCACCTCTTCGGTGGGAACCAGCACATCAGCAAACAGATCCTGCATACCGGCACGGGCAATACGCTCATCCAGCGAACGCTTTACCTGAGCCTCAAAGCCTGAAAAGGCGTGAACGACATACCAACGTAAGGCCATATTAATTTTGCCCCGTAATTGCACGTACTGCTTCCATCAGGGCCCAATCCACCAGCCAGAGAATAAGCGCCATCAATAGAACCATACCGAACACAACCAGAGTGGTTTGCCACGTCTCCTGACGTGTGGGCCAGACCACTTTGCGCACCTCTGTGCGCGCATCCACTGCAAACAGCCATGTCCGGCGACCTTGATTGCTCTGTAGCGCAACGGCGATCGAGACACCAGCAATCGCCAGCAACCCCAATACCCGATAGAGGAGAGACTCCCCTTCAAAGTAGTAGAAGCCAAAAATGCCTGCCGCCAGCAGCAGCAGCGCCACCAACAGCTTCACGGTATCCAACCCGGAGCTGCCTTCAACCTCAACTTTTGCATTCATGCCGTTTGATGCCTCTACTCTTGCCATAAAAATGGCAGGCCAGGAGGGACTCGAACCCCCAACCTGCGGTTTTGGAGACCGCTGCTCTACCAATTGAGCCACTGGCCTAAAAAAACAACTGGGGCTCAGACAACCTGGGCAGCATTACCGCTCTGCCGCAGCTGTCCGACCCCCGCTTTTTTAGTGGTTTTTACTCGATAATCTTAGAAACAACACCCGCACCCACGGTACGGCCACCTTCACGAATGGCGAAACGCAGCCCGTCTTCCATTGCAATCGGCGCGCCCAGCCTGACGGTCATCTTGACATTGTCGCCTGGCATTACCATTTCGACCCCTTCCGGCAGGTCACAGGCTCCGGTTACGTCAGTAGTTCTGAAGTAGAACTGTGGACGGTAGCCGTTGAAGAACGGGGTGTGTCGTCCACCTTCGTCTTTGCTCAGAATGTAGACTTCTGCTTCGAAGTAGGTGTGTGGGGTGATGCTGCCGGGGTGGGCCAATACCTGACCACGCTCGACATCTTCACGTTTGGTGCCACGCAGCAGTATGCCAACGTTATCGCCCGCTACACCTTCATCCAACAGCTTGCGGAACATCTCTACGCCGGTGCAGATGGTTTTGACGGTATCTTTGATGCCGACAATCTCAATCTCTTCGCCCACTTTGACGACGCCGCGTTCGATTCGTCCGGTGACGACGGTGCCGCGTCCGGAGATGGAGAAGACATCTTCGATCGGCAGCAGGAAGGGCTGGTCGATGTCGCGCTCTGGCTCGGGGATGTAGCTGTCCATCGCTTCGACCAGCTTGATCACGGAGGGGACGCCAATCTCGGAGGTGTCGCCTTCCAGAGCCTTCAGGGCGGAGCCGATGATGACCGGGGTGTCGTCACCTGGAAATTCGTATTGGTCGAGCAGTTCGCGCACTTCCATCTCTACCAGTTCGAGCAGCTCTTCATCATCGACCATGTCGGCTTTGTTCAGAAAGACGACGATGTAGGGAACGCCTACCTGACGCGACAGCAGGATGTGCTCGCGGGTCTGGGGCATGGGGCCGTCAGCTGCGGAGCAGACCAGGATGGCACCATCCATCTGGGCCGCACCGGTGATCATGTTCTTGACGTAGTCGGCGTGTCCCGGACAGTCTACGTGGGCGTAGTGACGATTCTCTGATTCGTACTCTACGTGGGCAGTGGCAATGGTGATGCCGCGCTCGCGCTCTTCCGGGGCATTGTCGATCTGGTCGAATGCCTTGGTCTCTCCGCCATGTACTTCGGCCATGACCTTGGTCAGGGCAGCGGTGAGTGTGGTTTTACCATGATCTACGTGGCCGATGGTGCCAACGTTCACATGTGGCTTTGTGCGTTCGAATTTTTCCTTGGACATTGAGAGTGATCTCCGAAAATTTGCATTTAAAGAAATTTCATTTATAAAAAGATAAATCCGTGCGTAACAACACGCACGCCACCTAACATAAAAACTGGAGCCCATGAGCGGATTTGAACCGCTGACCTCACCCTTACCAAGGGTGTGCTCTACCAACTGAGCTACATGGGCTAAAAACCTGCAAGCCACCCCTGGCTTGCCAGTAAACTTTGGAGCGGGTGATGGGAATCGAACCCACACCATCAGCTTGGAAGGCTGAGGTTCTACCGTTGAACTACACCCGCGCTAACATCTTGTGCGGCTCTGTGCAGACGCTTAAATCACATGCCGCCAAATTTTTTATGGTGGAGGGGGGAGGATTCGAACCTCCGAAGGCTGAGCCGTCAGATTTACAGTCTGATCCCTTTGGCCACTCGGGAACCCCTCCAAAAACAAGCCCGCTATTTTGATTGACCCACCGCCCAGTGTCAACAGCGAAGTTGGCTTAATTCCGCTCTATAGCCAACAGAATTTTGGTATCTTTAGTAGTTTCCACAGCACAAACTGGCCATGCTCCCTCTTTGACCCCGTCCTGTTGGGGGGCTATGAGGATTTGCTGTGCAGAATATGCATCGCTTTCTGAAGCTCGCCTGCCACAATAAGCGGAAGGGTATCCACCGCCTTCTCCAGCCCCGCACAGATCGCATCATGATCATCGCGAGAAGGACGAGAGAGGACATAATCAGAGACCCGGTTTCGGTCACCCGGATGATCAATCCCCACCCTCAACCGATAAAAATCACCGCCCATAGCACTCATAATGTCGCGCAGTCCATTATGTCCGGCATGGCCGCCACCCCTCTTCAGGCGCAATGCCCCGGTCGGAAGATCCAGCTCATCATGCACCACCAGCAGATTTTCCACCGGGATCTTGTAGTATCGCGCCAGACTGGAGACCGACTGCCCGCTGCGGTTCATAAAGGTCGATGGCTTTAGCAGCCAGCACTCCCTGCTGCCCACCCGAATACGGCACGCGGCACCATGAAAGCGGGGCTCGCGCCTGAAACTGCCGCCGAACCGCTGCGCCAACAGATCAGCAAACCAGAAGCCTGCGTTATGGCGGGTAGACTCATATTGGCCACCTGGATTGCCCAACCCAACAATAAGCCCGATGCCTGACGAACCTTTACTGCTCATGGATCTGAAAAAGCCGGGGGTCAGCCGCCCTACCGCTCGACCCCCGCCTTGGTATCACACGGTTAACTCTCGGTCTCTTCATCACCTTCGGTTTCAGCATCTTCATCACTGCCGGCACGAGGCGCATGGATAGAGACCACCGCCAGATCACGGGAGGGCGTCTGAGCCAAAGCCGGGATCTCAACCCCTTCTGGCAAGTTGACCTCTGACAGATGAATCGCCTGTCCAACCTCCACTGCAGCAAGATCGATCTCAATGAATTCAGGCAGATTCTTGGGCAGACAGCTGACCTCAACCTCTGTCAGCGTATGCGAAATCCGACCACCAGCCTTAACGCCGGGTGCAATATCTTCGTTCATGAAGTGCAGCGGCACATTCACACGGATGGTCTCTTTTTCATCAGTACGCAGAAAATCGACATGCAGAATAAAAGGTCTGCTTGGATGGCGCTGCAGCCCTTTCAAAATCACCTTCTCTTTTTTTCCTCCCAGCTCGATGTCAAGAATGTGGGAATAGAAGGCCTCCTGCTCAAGGTTATGGATCAGCTCGTTATGCAACAGCGTAATCATCACCGGATCCTTATGGGCACCATAAATAATGCCTGGCACCAAGCCTGCGCGACGTAGGCGGCGGCTCGCACCTTTCCCCGTATCATCACGCAGCTCTGCTTTAAATTCAAAACTGTTGCTCATTGGTTACTCTCCAAACTACTTGGGTTAAAAAAACGCCGCCAATCCGCGACCAGAGAGGCGACTATGGCAAAGCGGGCTTAACTATAAGCCCGCTTTTAAATAGGGTATTACAAATCAATCTACGAACAGGGAGCTTACCGACTCCTCGGTACTGATGCGGCGCATCGTCTCCGCCAGCAGCTCTGCCACACTGAGCTGGCGTATCTGATCACAGGCGCGGGCATCCGGGCGCAGTGGAATCGTGTTGGAGACCACCAGCTCATCCAGCTCAGAGCCTGAGATATTGGATACCGCAGGCCCTGACAGCACAGGATGGGTGCAGTAGGCCACAACCCGGACTGCCCCATGCTCTTTCAAGGCACTGGCTGCCTGACAGAGGGTTCCTGCGGTATCGACCAGATCATCGACAATCACACAGGAGCGCCCTTCAACATCGCCGATGATATTCATCACTTCGGCCTGATTGGCCTGTGGACGACGCTTATCAATAATCGCCAGATCGGCATCGTCCAGCCGCTTGGCCAGCGCCCTGGCACGCACCACACCGCCCACATCCGGTGACACCACCATCAGATCGGGGTATTTCTGACGCCAGACATCCCCCAGCAAAATGGGCGATGCGTAGACATTATCGACCGGGATATCAAAAAAACCCTGGATCTGGTCTGCATGCAAATCCATCGTCAGCACACGATCCGCACCGGCACAGCCAATCATTTTAGCGGCCAGCCGCGCGGTAATCGGCACCCGGGCAGAACGGGGGCGGCGATCCTGGCGTGCATAGCCATAGTATGGAATCACGGCCGTAATGCGCCACGCAGAGGCCCACCGCACGGCATCAATCAGCACCAACAGTTCCATTAAGTTATCGTTGGTAGGCGCTGATGTTGGCTGGACAATAAAGATGTCCTTACCACGAACATCCTCCTGGATCTCTGCCATCACCTCGCCGTCGCTGAACTGGCCGACGACCGCCTTGCCCAGCGGCAGATTAAGATGGCCTGCAATCTCCGCTACCAGTTCGGGATTTGCATTACCCGAAAAGACCATCATGCTGCTGTCATGCACGGCAACCACCTTAAGCTCCGACTGAAAATTACACACTGCAAATCGCAAGACCAGACAAGCAATCCCCGCTTGCAACCCCGCGTTTTAGAAATGGCTGGCCCGCCTGGACTCGAACCAGGAACACCCAGAATCAAAATCTGGTGAGCTACCAATTGCTCCACGGGCCAATGGGGTCGGGCATCATACCAGAAGCGCGATTTCCCTCAACTGTTTTATTTCGCAGAATCGAACAGCGGCGAACGGTTCAGGCCTCGCCCAACGAACCCCTGATAGGGCTTCGGCAGCTGTTGCAATAACTGCCTGGCGCTGGCCTCATCTTTAAAAGCAGCAAATACGCAGCCGCCCGTGCCGGTAAGCCTTGCCTGAGCATGTTGATTCAACCACCCAAGCGCTGCCGCCACTTCGGGATAACGCTCACAGACAACCGGCAGGCAGCTATTATCCACACACCCGGAAAGAAAGTGATTCAATGTGATAGGTGGCGAGTCTCTCTCCAGCTTTGGATCAGAGAAGATCTCAGCGGTCGAGACATGGCAGGGGGGTGCCAGAATCAGATACCAGGGCTCGGGAAGATCCACCGGAGTCAGCGTCTCGCCCACACCCTCAGCCCAGGCCGCATATCCCCGGATAAAGACCGGAAGATCCGCCCCCAGCTCCAGCCCCAGCCCTGCCAGCTGGTCCTCACTCAAGCCGGTATCCCAAAGACTGTTCAGCGCCACCAGTGTCGTCGCAGCATCTGAGCTGCCACCGCCCAGGCCTCCGCCCATCGGCAGCCGTTTCTCCAGCCTGATCTCCGCCCCAAGTGCTGTGCCCGTTACCCGTTGCAGCAGGCGGGCAGCGCGCACCACCAGATCCTGATCTTCCGGCACCCCTTCCAGCACGGAGATGCGCTTTATTACGCCATCCGCCCGTAGATTGAAGCTCAGCTGATCGGCGATATCAACAAACTGGAACAGGGTCTGCAGAAGATGATAGCCATCCGCCCGCCGCCCGACGATGCGTAACAGCAGGTTGAGCTTGGCCGGCGCAGGCCAGGATCTGTTTTGCAATGCAACCATCTCAACTTCAGAAGCTGATGCCAAAACGCTCTAGCACATCCAGCAGATAACGCTCTTTTGGATGCTGCTCTACAGCATCCTTCCAGATCTTTCTGGCCTCTTCACGCTCCCCTAAGACCCACAGTACCTCACCCAGATGAGCAGCAATCTCCGGGTCTGGCAGCTTCTCCATTGCCTGCCGCAGATAACGCAGCGCCTCTGCATGATTGCCCAGACGGTACTGCACCCAACCCATGCTGTCGAGGATGGCGGGGGCATCCGGTTGCAGTGCCAGTGCCTTCTGAATATAGCCCAGCGCCTCCTGATAGCGATCAGTCTGGTCAGCCAGGGTATACCCGAGCGCATTTAGTGCATCGGCATGTTCAGGGTTTTTCAGCAGGATTTTTGTCAGATCCTGCTCCAAAAGATCCAGCTGTTTCAGCGGCGCAGCACTCAAGGCTCGAAGGTACAGCAGACTCTGGCTCTCTGGAAACTGTTCCAGCGCCTCACCCACAAAAGCCAAGACCTCTTTGTGCAGATCCAGCTCCTGAAGAAGCTCGGCCTCAGCCACAAACAGGGCTTCCGTATGGTGCGGCATCGATACCCGTAGCTGCTGCAGCATCTCCCTGGCGCGATCCAGCTCACCTGAAAGCGCCAGCAACCGGGCGATCCGGCTGCGCGCCTCTGTCACATAACCCCCGCTGGATACCTGCTCATACCATGCGATGGCCTTATCCGGTTGATCCTCTATCTCGTAGGTACGCCCCATAAAATAGGCGGCATCCCCCAATCGACCTCCTCTTCCATTCTCTATCAGCCGTTGCAGATAAACGCGCGAATCTGCCAGCTGCCGAAGTTCGATAGACAATATCCCCAGGGTGTAGAGCAGATCCGGGTCATCCGGTGTCAGCTGCTCGATCTTTTGGAACTGCTCGCGCGCCCGCTGAGGTTTTTTAGACTCCATAAGGGCACGGGCATAGGCTGTGAGCAGAAGGCGATTTTCCGGCTCCTCGGCCAACGCCTTCTCCAGCGTCTGCTCCGCTGCCACCCTGTTGCCCTGTGCATTGAAGATGGTGCTCAGCAGGATGTGGATCCTGGCCCGGTCTGGATAGGAGTCCAGCAAGCCTCGCGCCTCATTCTCAGCCACTGCATACTGTTTGGCGGCAACCGCCACCAGTGCCAGCGCATAGTGTGCCTGCTGCTCATCCGGATAGGCATCGACCAGGCGCCGCATTGCTTGCAGGCCAAGCTGTTGACTCACCGAGCGCCTGACCACAGCAACTGCACGTATAAATCCATCCTGCCCCAGCGCTTGGTTGATTTTGACAAATGCCACAAGATGTTCTGCTGCCGGCTCCAGCTGCTCCGCCTGCAGGTAGAGCATTACCGCAGTGGCCCTGGCCTGTGGTGAATTGGGAGCCAACGCAACCCACCGCTCTGCCGCAGCAACGGAACGATCCACATCCCTCATGCTGGTCGCAATACGGGTGGCCTGCTGTGCCGCCCAGGCATCCCCCGACAGGCTGGCACCATATATATAGTGTGAGTAGGCCAGCTCTGGATCACCGCGCTGAATGGCCAGCTCTGCCACCAGAATGCTGTAGACGATATCCGGCGTCAGGCTCTTGTCCTGCTCCTCTTTCGGCTCTGGAAACGGTAGCGCGGCTGACACAGTCGCTTTTACAGCCACGTCCTTATGCGGCGTAACGGCCTGTGGTTCTGCCGCTTGCTTATGCGCCTTCGTGCCGCAGCCAGCCAACAGAACAGCCACTGCAAAACATCCCAACCATCGAATCAGCACTGCCTTCATCACCTGTTAAATCCACTTGTTTCAAAATTGATGTCTTTAAATCCTACCGATCTCTAACGGACTCTGCCAGCCATGATCCAGGAGGCCGTCCGAGAATAGATGACCTGCTACCCAAAAGGCGGACACAAGTGCGGAACAGCCATTTCAGCCAGATTTTTCCATTATTTGAGGCGAATATTGAGCATATTTAACGAAAATAATGGGGGAATCTGGCCAGATCCAGCTTTTCCTCACTGTGGTTCCTCTTCTTGGACGGCCTCCAGAGGGTGATTGTAGCTTTATATTGCCGTTGTAGCACACTAATACTTGAATTTAACTCGTTGATAATTCACAATTTCAGATTCACCCAAAAAGACACCAATCGATGCAGCTGCTCACACTAGGCATTAACCACAAAAGCGCCCCGATAGATATTCGCGAACGCCTGACCTTTGGTCCGGATATAATCGTGGCTGCCCTGCGCAGCCTGTTGGAGCAGCAGGCCGTCACGGAAGCTGTCATCCTCTCCACCTGCAACCGCACCGAGATCTACTGCGCGCTGGCAGGCGCAGACAAAGAGGAGATCTACAACTGGCTGGCCGCCTTCCACGGCATGGAGGTTGAAACCATCAGCCCCTATCTGTATGGGCATGAGGGGAGGGATGCCGTACAGCATCTGCTAAAGGTTGCCAGTGGGCTGGACTCACTGGTGCTGGGCGAACCACAGATTTTGGGGCAGGTAAAGGCCGCCTATCAGACCGCCAGCGATGCCGGGGCCACCCGCAAACTGCTGGGGCGGCTCTTCCAACACACCTTCTCAGTGGCCAAACAGGTACGCACCGATACTGCCATTGGCAGTAGCCCGGTCTCCGTCGCCTTTGCCGCCGTCAGCCTGGCCCGCCAAATCTTCAGCGACCTCTCCAGCCAGACCGCCATGTTGATCGGCGCAGGCGAAACCATTGAACTGGCCGCCCGACATCTGCACCAACATGGCATTGGGCGCATGATCGTAGCCAACCGCACCGTTGAGCGGGCACACACCCTGGCCAGCCAGTTTGACGCTTACGCCATTGCGTTGACCGAGATCCCCGCCCATCTGGCGGAGGCAGATATTGTCATCTCCTCAACCGCCAGCCCGCTGCCTGTGCTGGGCAAAGGCTCTGTCGAAAGTGCCCTGAAAAAGCGCCGCCACCAGCCGATGTTTATGGTTGATATTGCCGTCCCCCGCGACATTGAGGCCGAGGTTGGCAATCTGGACGATGTCTACCTCTACACCGTGGATGACCTGGACGAGGTGATCCAAGAGAACCTGCGCTCACGCCAGGAGGCCGCCGGGCAAGCTGTCGAAATCATCGAGCTGCACGTCGAAGAGTTCATGGGCTGGCTGCGCTCGCTCGATGCCTTCGATATCATCCGGGACTACCGCAACCAGGCCGAGCAGACACGAGATGCGGTCTTGCAGCGCGCCCAGCGCCTGCTGGAGAGCGGTAAATCCCCGGAGGAGGCGCTTCAGTTTCTGGCACACACCCTAACCAACAAGCTATTGCACGCCCCCAGCGCCAGCATTCGCCAGGCAGGTTTTGATGGCCAACGTGATCTGCTCAAAGCCGCCAACACCCTGTTTCAGATCAATAGCCCCCGATCTCGCAAAGAATGAAACCCTCCATACGCGGTAAGCTGGAGCAGCTGGCAGAGCGCTTCGAAGAGATCTCTGCGCTGCTGGCTGAACCTGAGATCCAAAGCAACCAAAATCAATTTCGCAGCCTCAGCCAGGAGTATGCCCAGCTGGAGCCACTGGTCACCTGCTACACCCGGTATCAGGCATTGGAGGATGAGATTGCCGAGGCGCAGGAGATGCTGAGCGACCCGGAGATGGAGGAGCTGGCCAGGGAGTCGCTTCAGAGTGCCCGGCAGCAACTTGCCGAGCTGGAGCCTAAACTGCAGCTGCTGCTGATTCCACCCGACCCCAACGATGAGCGCAACGTCTTTCTTGAGATCCGCGCAGGCACCGGTGGGGCAGAGGCCGCACTCTTTGCCGGCGACCTCTACCGCATGTATCTGCGCTATGCCGAAGCCCAGGGCTGGCAGGCCGAAAACATCAGCGAGAGTCTGGGAGAGCAAGGCGGCTACAAAGAGATCATCTGCCGCATCAGTGGTCGCAATGTCTACTCCCAGCTAAAATTTGAATCCGGCACCCACCGTGTGCAGCGTGTGCCTGAGACCGAATCCCAGGGGCGCGTCCATACCTCGGCCTGCACCGTCGCCATCCTGGCCGAAACGGCCGAGATCGACAAGATCATCATCGACAGCAAAGATCTGCGCGTCGATACCTTTCGCGCCTCCGGTGCAGGCGGCCAGCACGTCAACAAAACCGACTCGGCCATTCGCCTGACGCATCTGCCCAGCGGGGTGGTGGTCGAGTGTCAGGATGAGCGCTCACAGCACAAAAACCGCGCGCGCGCCATGTCCCTGTTACAGGCCAGGCTGCTCTCCAGCGCCCAGGAGAAACAGACGGCAGAGCAGGCCAGCGCCCGCAAACTTCAGGTCGGCAGCGGTGACCGCTCAGAGCGCATCCGCACCTATAACTACCCACAGAACCGGGTCACCGACCACCGCATCAACCTCACCCTCTACAAACTGGATGAGATCACCCAGGGCGATCTGAAGCAGGTCATTGAGCCACTGATCCGGGAGAGCCAGGCCGAGCAGCTCACCGCCCTGGCCGAGAACCAGTGAGCCACTGCACCATTCGAGATGCCCTGCAAAATGCCCAACAGCAGCTTGCCGCTCTGCCTGGAACGAACCCCCGGCTAGAGGCAGAGATCCTACTCGGCTTCTGCCTTGACAAGCCACGTAGCTACCTTTACGCATGGTCAGACAGATCACTTAAACCCGATCAGCTAAACGCTTTTTCTGCCCTGGCAGCACGCCGTATCAAAGGCGAACCCATCGCATACATTACCGGGCATCGAGAGTTTTGGTCACTGGATCTACAGGTCACGACTGATACCCTAATCCCACGCCCAGAGACAGAGCTATTGATTGAGCTGGCACTGAAGCTGATCCCGCCAGATCAACCTTACATCATCGCGGACCTCGGCACTGGCAGCGGAGCCATTGCAGCGGCCATTGCTACCGAACGTCCCCATTGCAGCATCTTTGCGACCGATGTTTCTGCATCCGCACTTAACATCGCTGAAGGTAATTTTAAACATCTAAAGCTCAAAAACATCCAAACCCACAAAGGCCGGTGGTGCGAAGCTCTGCCACAAGGCCATAAATTCAACCTTATTCTCAGCAACCCGCCCTACATTTCTGATAGTGACCCTCACTTAAACCAAGGTGATCTGCCTTGGGAGCCAAGAGGCGCTCTGACTTCAGGTATGGAGGGGCTGGATGATATTCGCTGTATCATCAAGCAGACACCAAATTATCTCTCTGCCGGTGGCTGGCTACTGCTCGAACATGGTTATAATCAAGGCTCAAAGGTGTATGAGCTATTTAAAACCCATGGGTTTAAACAGCTCAGCACCCAACAGGATATGCCAGGGCAGGATCGCATAACAATGGGGCAACTTTAACCAATGGAAGATCAACAACTGCTGCGCTATAGCCGCCAGATCATGCTGCCGGAGATTGGTTTTGAAGGGCAGCAAAAACTGCTTCAGTCCCGCGTGCTGATCATCGGGCTTGGCGGCCTGGGCTCACCTGCTGCCATGTATCTGGCCGCAGCCGGGGTGGGTGAGTTGGTACTGGTAGATTTTGACCAGGTTGACCTGAGCAACCTGCAACGACAGATCATCCATACCACCGAGCACATCGGGCTGCCCAAGGTGGAGTCGGCACGCAACACCCTGGCGGGTATCAACCCGGAGTGCCAGATTCACTGTATCAACCGGCAGCTGGAGGGAGAGGCGCTGGCTGAGCAGGTAGCGAAGGCCGATCTTATCATCGACGCCAGTGACAATTTTGCCACCCGCTTTGCACTCAACAAGGCCAGCGTGGCGGCACAGACCCCGCTGATTTCTGGTGCCGCGATTCGCATGGAGGGGCAGGTCTCTGTCTTTACCGGCACGCCCGGAGATCCCTGTTATCGGTGTCTCTACAGTGACGGCATTGAGGTTGAGCAAACCTGCTCTGAAAATGGCGTACTGGCACCGGTTGTCGGCATTATCGGCAGCATCCAGGCTGTTGAAGCAATAAAGGTTCTGACTGGAGCCGGCACCCCGCTAAAGGGCAAGCTGCTGATACTGGACGCGCTACACATGCAATGGCGCAGCCTGAAGCTCTCTGCCGATCCTGATTGCCCTGTCTGTAGCGGCTAATCAAAACCTATTCTGCGGTCAAAGCCTCTCACTGTAGGTTACGGTGACGGTTTGCTGGACACACTTAATTCCCATCCATAATTAGCGTCTGAACGGAAAGACGAAAACATGATTAAAAACAGCATGTTATACTAGAACCATGGTGTTGAAGAATGAATGAGCAGCAAGCAGCAGTATTTGCTCTATATTCGATAAGCCATTGTTTTTAAAGCACTGTTCCAACAGTCGCCGACCTGGGGGTAATACTCGGATGCGTAAAATACGACAAAACCTACAAATCTTCACCCGGTGAAATCCCCATGCGCAAAATAATCGACCCACAATTGCAAATAGGCGAGCAAGAGATCGGTGCCATTCGATTGGATCCAAAATCTCGAGACGACATTCCGCAGATTCTGCTGGGACTACAGCACATCTATATAACGCCGGAGGTACGTGAGCCGGTATTCGCCATCCTCGAAGAAGTGCTGCCTGAGCGCACTGGCAAGGGAGAAAGCGGCAAAGTAAATCCTGATACAGGCCGTCCCGGTATGTCGCAATGGCAAATCCTGGTGCTGGGCATACTTCGGCTAGGGCTTGTCAAAAAATAACTTGACGGTTTGGTCTATTCAAACGGCTTGATTGTGTAGTTCCAAAGGGGGAATTTGTTTTTAAATTCAAGAGAGAGATTGGCGAAATCTTCTTTGGTAATTTTCTTACCCTTCTCGTATTTTTTTGTATCTAATCGGGACTCTATTTTAAGCCCACCCTTTGTTTTTGTTTCACTTATTAATTTCAATATTGACTCATAATTCTCGAGAGGCTTCCCTTTCCAATTCATGCTAATAAAGGAAAACATTTTGTGTTCAATTTTATTCCATTTGCTTGTTCCAGGAGGGTAGTGACACACAGTAATAGATATGCCAATTTTGTTTGATAACTCTTGGAGATAAAACTTCCACGCTCGACTTCGACTTGAGTTGCTGCCCCCACCATCAGCACAAATTAGCAATTCGTCTGCATCTTTGTAAGACCGCTTACCAAAATGTCGCCACCACTGCCAAATGCTATTGACCGCAAACTCCGCCGTGTCTGATGAAACGCCTACATTGACAAACCCCTCATTCCTTTTAACATCATATGAGCCGTAAGGAACAGCAATGCCGCTGCCCAGTGATTTGAAATCATGGTCTAAAACTTTTGTTTGGCAGGGCGAACGCATCCCCCATGATAAAAAGGTCTTCTCCATCTTCCAGCCACACACCGAATGGATCTGCAAAGGCAAGGCCGGTGTACCGGTGGAACTGGGGCTACGGGTTAACATCATCGAAGACCGATCCCGTTTCATCCTGCACCATCA
>JAKISI010000081.1 GCA_021648685.1 Candidatus Polarisedimenticolaceae bacterium | reverse complement strand
AGCCGAAGCCAAGTACGGATTTTAAAATGGAAGTAGAGCCGGATGAATAAACGGGGCTATCCGCCCCGTATCCGGACTTTCAGTCCGAAAATCTAACCCACCGGTCTTTAGCCGGTGGTTGTTGAGTCTTCTCAATAACCATGACGGATGGTGAGCAGCAAGTAGTGCACAGCTCTACCCAAACCACAAAAAATGATTGATATAGTATTCATTATTGCCGCCTATCTGCTGGGTTCTATCTCCAGTGCCATCATCGTCTGCCGCCTGATGAGACTGCCAGACCCGCGCAGCCAGGGTTCAAACAACCCTGGAGCAACCAATGTGTTGCGTATTGGGGGTAAAAAACCAGCGGCCATCACCTTGTTTGGAGATATGTTGAAGGGCTTCATTCCTGTGTTGCTTGCCAACCTCATGGGGGTGGGGGAGACCACGCTGGCAGCGGTCGCCATGGCGGTCTTTCTTGGCCACCTTTATCCCCTCTTTTTTCATTTTCAGGGTGGCAAGGGCGTTGCGACCGCTTTGGGTGTGCAGTTTGGTCTGAGCTGGATGATTGGCGGGTCAGTCGCTGCCATCTGGCTTTTTATGGGCTATGTGATCAAGATATCTTCGCTCTCCGCGCTGGTCTCCATGGCATTGGCACCGATCATTGTCTGGTTGGTGACCGGCTCAACTGCTCTGACGGGGATGTCGGTGGTGATGACAGTATTGCTGTTCTGGAGACATCGAAGCAACATCCAGAAATTGCTTGCCGGAAAGGAGGGGAAAATAGCGGATTAGCCCCGCACTACAGTGCTGAAAGGCCACTCAGTTGCCAGCGAGGCCGGGCATTAAACCGTAACGACTCACTCTGTCCCTCTTTTAGACGCTGCCAGCCCGCATAGGCAATCATGGCGCCATTATCTGTACAGAACTCAGGGCGTGGGTAGTAGGCCCGTCCGCCCTCTTTTTTCAATGTCTGCTGGATCTTCTCCCGTAACTGCCGGTTGGCACTCACCCCTCCCGCCAGCACCAGCCTTTTGCAGCCGGTCTCCCTGACGGCGCGGCGGCACTTGATCGCCAGTGTATCCACCACTGCATCTTCAAAGGCACGGGCGATATCCGCCTTGGTCTGCATGACCTGCTGTTCATCCAGCGTATGATGATCTGGCAGCTCTTTATGCATCGTATTCAGTGCAAAGGTTTTTAGCCCGCTAAAACTAAAATCAAGGCCGGGACGATTCGTCATTGGGCGCGGAAAATGGAAGCGGCCAGGGTCGCCCTGTGCTGCAACTTTGGCCAGCTCGGGGCCGCCGGGGTAGGGCAGCCCCAGCATCTTTGCTGTTTTATCAAAGGCCTCGCCCGCCGCATCATCCAGTGACTCACCCAACAGCCGGTACCGACCCACCCCGGAGACCTCGACCAGCTGGGTATGCCCACCGGAGACCAGCAGCGCGATAAAGGGGAAATCAGGGCCGTCATCCTCCAGCATTGGAGCCAGCAGATGCCCCTCCATGTGATGCACCGGCACGGCAGGCACCTCCAGGGCCCAGGCCAAACTGCGCCCGATAGCTGCGCCAACCAACAGTGCCCCGACCAGCCCCGGCCCAGAGGTATAGGCAACCCCCTCGATCTGATCCCGATTGACTCCCGCAGCCGCCAGCGCCTCGGCAATCAACGGCAGGGTTTTTCGCACATGGTCGCGTGAGGCCAGTTCCGGCACCACTCCGCCATAGTCGGCATGTATATCAACCTGGCTGTAGAGTGTATGTGATAACAGCCCGGCACGGCTCTCATAGAGGGCGACGCCGGTCTCATCACATGAGGTTTCAATACCCAGTACAAGCATAGTCAGATCCAAATCAAAGAGGCTCTATAATAGTGTTGTCCGCAGTGCCAGCACGTCAACCATAAATTTCATCCGACAATCTTTGCAAACCAGTGTCACAACCAGTAGAATTCCCGCCCTTAACCTTCCTTTGCCCGATGAAGGGCTCATTTTTGAGGTAAGAGATGCCAAACGTACGTGTTAAAGAGAACGAACCATTTGAAGTTGCCATGCGCCGATTTAAGCGCTCCTGTGAAAAAGCCGGGGTCCTGGCCGAGGTTCGTCGCCGTGAACATTACGAAAAGCCCACCACAGAGCGCAAGCGCAAAGCTGCGGCTGCTGTAAAACGCTTTGCCAAAAAGATCTCCCGCGAATCACGTCGATTCGAACGTCAGTACTAATCTGCTTCGCCACCCCGCGCGCACACTTATGTTGAAACAACAGATTCAGGGCGATATGAAGGCCGCCATGAAGAGTGGTGACAAGCGCACGCTTGGCACGATTCGACTGCTCCTGGCTGCCATCAAGCAGATCGAGGTAGACAGCCGCACTGAGGTGGATGATGTACAGGTGCTGGCCATCCTGGACAAGATGGTTAAACAGCGCCGGGACTCCATAACGCAATACGAAAGTGCTGGGCGTAGCGAGCTGGCCGAGCAGGAGCTCTTCGAGATCGGCGTTCTGAAAGAGTATCTGCCACAACCCCTGAGTGATGATGAAATCGCCGCCATGGTGACCGATGCCATCGCCAGCTGCGGCGCTGAAACCATGCGCGACATGGGCAAGGTGATGGGGCAACTCAAACCAAAAATGCAGGGACGTGCCGATATGGGTGCCGTGAGTGCCCTGATCAAGCAACAGCTTGGGAGCTAACCGGATTTAGCACCACCGCCTGGGCCACAAAAATCCTATGGCTGGCAGAATACCCTCCACCTTCATTGATAACCTGTTGAACAGAGTCGATATTGTCGATCTGATCAATCAGCGCATACCGCTGAAAAAAGCCGGCAAGGATTACCAGGCCTGCTGCCCTTTTCACGATGAGAAGACACCCTCCTTCACCGTAAGTCACGAAAAACAGTTCTATCACTGCTTTGGGTGCAGCGCCCATGGGTCAGCCATCGGTTTTTTGATGGACTACGACAATATGAGTTTCGTTGAAGCCATTGAAGAGCTGGCTCACCAGGCGGGTGTAGATGTGCCTCGCGAAGGGGTGCAAAACACCGGGCCAGATTGCCGGCCGCTCTATGCGGCCCTGGAACAGGCCGCCGATTACTACGCCAAACAACTGCGAAATCATGCGCAGGCTCAGCACGCTATCGCTTACCTGAAACAGCGGGGCGTCAGCGGTGAGATTGCCAAGGATTTCAATATCGGCTATGCCCCGCCTGGCTGGGATAACCTGATAAAACAGCAGGGCCAGGATGCGCAAGCCCTGAAGCAACTGCGCGAAAGCGGCATGACCCTGGAGTCTGAAAACAGATGCTATGACCGTTTTCGTGATCGCATCATGTTCCCCATCAGGGATCATCGTGGGCGGACGGTCGGATTTGGCGGACGTATTCTAGGGGATGAAAAACCAAAATATCTCAACTCACCCGAAACCCCCGTCTTCCACAAAGGGCGTGAGCTCTACGGTCTGCATGAAGCGCACAAGGCATTAAGAAAGATAGAGCGGCTATTGGTTGTCGAAGGTTATATGGATGTCGTGGCACTGGCGCAATTTGGCATCCGCTATGCTGTGGCAACGCTGGGCACCGCCACCACCTCTGACCACCTGGAGCGCATCTTCCGAACCGCGCCAGAGGCGATCTTCTGTTTTGACGGCGACCGTGCCGGGCGGGATGCTGGCTGGAAAGCACTCAATACAACCCTGCCCCTGATACGCGAAGGCCGTGAGGCGCGCTTCCTGTTTCTCCCCGATGGTGAAGACCCGGACACACTGGTGCGCAAAGAGGGGAGTGATGCGTTTGAACAGCGCATCCAAAACGCCACGCCGCTCTCCCAGTTTCTGTTTGATAAGCTCTCTGAACAGGTCGATATGAGCAGCCTGGATGGGCGTGCCCGGCTGGACGAGCTGGCAAAGCCGCTGATTGCCAAACTTCCGCAAGGCACCTTCAGAGAGATGATGGAAGAGCATCTCAACAAACTGGTCGGCCGCGAGGCCAAGCATGTTGCCCATCAGCCAGTCACTGCAAGCAGGAGGCAACAACCCAGGCTGAGGCAGAACGGACTTGAGCGCATGACCCCGGTGCGCTGGGCCATCATCCTGCTGCTGAAGCAGCCTGAGCTGGCGCAGATGCCCGACCTGCCAACTCGCTGGGAAGAGCTGGATAAACCAGGGGTCGACCTGCTTGCCGAGCTGCTGCATACAATCCAGGAAACCCCATCACTCGCAAGCAACAAAGGGGCGTTGTTTGAGCGTTGGCGCGGCCGAAAAGAGGGACAATATTTGAGCAAACTGGCAAACACCGAGTTGCCAGCCCATGAGTATGCTGCTGAATTCAAAGATGCACTCATGCACCTGCAAAAGCAACTTGAAGAGCAGCTACAGGATCAGCTGCTTGAACAGTACCGACAAGGTACGATTACAGAGGCGCAATATAAAGAGCGCCTGCGCCAGCGATACCCGGGGAGGTAGCAGTGGTAAAGTGAACAACCACACAAAAAGGGACTCTAACCTAGAACAGGTCGGCACAGCGTGCTAAACTGGTTCGTTTATGCAAACTCTATTACTTAATTCGCCCGTCGGCGCCAGGTTGGAAATGGATCAACAAGAGCAGCAGTCAAAGCTAAAACAATTGATCGCCAAAGGCAAGGAGCAAGGCTTCCTTACCTACGCAGAGGTCAATGACCACCTTCCCCCCGGTATCGTAGAAGCTGATCAGATTGAAGACATTGTTCGCATGATCAATGACATGGGCATCCTGGTGCATGAAACCGCACCCGATGCCGATGATCAGACGCTGGCACAAGTCGCCGCAACAACCGATGATGATGCTGCTGAAGCAGCCGCTGCCGCACTGGCAAGCGTCGACAGTGAATTTGGTCGCACCACAGATCCCGTACGCATGTACATGCGCGAAATGGGCACGGTAGAGCTGCTCACCCGCGAAGGGGAGCTAAAGATTGCAAAGCGCATTGAAGAGGGTCTAAAACAGGTATCTGCTGCTATATCAACATACCCTGGCGCAGTCGCTATATTGCTTTCCATGCTGGATGAGTTTAAACAGGGCAACATCCGTCTCACTGATATCATCAGCGGCTTTGTCGATCCAAACGAAACAGATGAGATTGCGCGCCCCAATACCACCGGCGCAAAAGAGGAGAAGGACGAGGATGAGGAAGAGGTAGATACCGGCCCTGATCCCGAAGAGGCGCTTGAGAAGGCGGCCGAGCTGCACAGGCTCACCAATATATGGATCAGCAGTCTTGAGACAAAGGGCCGCAATCATGACGAGACCAAGCAGGTTGGTGAAGCGGTAACGGCCCTGTTTCTTGAGTTCAGGCTGATCCCACGCGTATTCCAGACCCTGACCAATACGCTGCGCCAGACGATTGCGCGCATCCGCGCCCAAGAGCGTACGATAATGAACCTGTGCATCACGCAAGCCAAGATGCCACGCAAGAGCTTTATCAGCACGTTCCCCGAAAATGAGACCAATCTGGATTGGTTGCAGACCCAAATAGATGCTGGCAAAGGTTACTCTGAAAATCTAAAAGAGCACGCAGAAGAGATTCAGCGGCTCCAAAAACGCCTGCTTGAGTTAGAAAAAGATTGCCACCTGAGCATTAGCGAAATCAAAGAGACCAACCGCCGCATGTCAATCGGCGAAGCCAAAGCACGGCGCGCCAAAAAAGAGATGGTGGAAGCCAACCTGAGACTGGTCATCTCCATTGCCAAAAAATATACCAACCGTGGCCTGCAATTTCTGGATCTCATTCAGGAGGGCAATATCGGTCTCATGAAAGCGGTCGATAAATTTGAATACCGGCGCGGCTATAAGTTCTCCACCTACGCAACCTGGTGGATCAGGCAGGCCATTACCCGCTCCATTGCAGATCAGGCTCGCACCATTCGTATTCCAGTGCACATGATTGAGACCATCAACAAACTCAATCGCATATCCCGGCAGATGCTTCAGGAGATGGGGCGTGAGGCCACACCGGAAGAGCTGTCAGAACGCATGGAGATGCCAGAAGACAAGGTGCGCAAGGTACTGAAGATTGCCAAAGAACCCATCTCAATGGAGACCCCCATTGGTGATGACGAGGACTCCCACCTTGGTGACTTCATTGAAGACTCGGGAGTGGTGTCGCCAGCAGACTCTGCAACGGTCGAAGGCCTGCGCGAAGCCACACAAAACATGCTTACCAGCCTGACCTCACGCGAAGCAAAGGTACTGCGCATGCGCTTTGGTATCGACATGAACACCGATCACACCCTGGAAGAGGTTGGCAAGCAATTTGACGTAACCCGTGAACGTATCCGTCAAATTGAAGCAAAGGCCCTGCGCAAACTTCGCCACCCCTCACGCTCTGAGCGTATGCGAAGTTTTTTGGATTCTGACAATCAATAATTGCTATAATCCGCCAGCATAAAAACCAGGGCCTGTAGCTCAGTTGGTTAGAGCAGGGGACTCATAATCCCTTGGTCGTAGGTTCGAGTCCTACCGGGCCCACCATATAAATCAATAGCTTACGTCTACGGCAAGATGATGAAAAAAAGTCATGTAAGCACTATGCAAGCAGTCGTGTTGATTTCAGTTTAACCAAAGTGGCATTCAGTAACATAAGATGGAAATTGGCTGCTTTCATACGGTCTTGTACTCGCAAATGATGGCTAAACAAACGCCACTAGCAATATTAGACAGAAGGTTGTTGAATTAAGTGTTTTCATGAAAGCACCTGAATTATTTATGATGCCACCAGATTTTTAGTCTGGCATAAAGATACAAAAATAGACCAGCAGATAGAAGCCCCTGCGATATTGTCGACGGTTCACCATCTATTGCCCCAAACATCAAACCAAAAACCCCTGTTAGCGGTGGCCTAATACCGCAGATAAATGGCGAATACCCAATAGCTAGCACTTTGAGCATATAATAAGGAGGCAAAGCCCCCTCACATATCTACATCATCAGCATTACCCCAGTATTAGCTACGCCACTCTTCAGAAGGTTATCTCATCGAGATCTTCATTAACTACAGATGATGCCCAGTCTTCTGGATTAGTGCTGTGCTCCGTACTAAGCAGCTCCACCAGCTGAACATCATAACGACGCCAAATCTCATCACGGATGGTATCAATAAACTCATATACGGCCAGCGCCTCGCGTGCTGTCCAATTGTGAGGGATGATGGGGGTTGTCATGTTGTATCTCCTTTTCCCTTTGCCGGGGTGGTTTTGCGTCTCTTACGACGTGCTGTTCGCTGCTGCTGACGCTCTTTGGCCTCTTTGAGTCGGTAGGACTCGCCCTCAATGACGATGATCTCTGAACGGTGTACCAGACGATCGACCAGGGAGACAACACAGGCGGCATTCGGAAAGACCCCACCCCATTCTGAGAAAGGGCGATTGGTGGTTACTAGGGTGGCCTTCTCCTCATAACGTCGAGAGACAATCTCAAACAACAGATCAGCATGACGATTGCAGTAGGAGAGATACCCCACCTCATCAATGACCAACAAGTGCGGACGCGCATAATGTGACAGACGACGCTTGAGCACACGGTCACCCTCTTGTTGTCAATGGTCAACAAATCTGACCCCCTTTCGGCCAATAAAATTGACCCACCCGGGGCAGGATTTACTTCACTCGTTTGGCTTTCAGTCGATAACTCTCTCCTCCTAACATAAAGATGTGTGAAT
>JAKISI010000080.1 GCA_021648685.1 Candidatus Polarisedimenticolaceae bacterium | reverse complement strand
ATGAACTAAGCATGAAGGATATACCCTTTATTGTTCAGGCACCCATTCCGATACAGTATAAGGATATTAAGCTTGAATGTGGCTACAGGCTTGATTTTCTGGTGGACGACTGTCTAATTTTAGAACTCAAATCGGTTGAAAAATTACTGAAGATCCATGAGGCACAGATATTGACCTATTTGAAATTAACGCATATCTCTACGGGATTGCTGATAAATTTTAATGCATCCAGGTTTTGGTCAATGGAATTAAACGTTACAAACGATAACTCTGTGTTCTCAGTGGTCTCTGTGTCTATGAAAAATAGCTGTATCCCCCACTCAATATGGCATAGCCCCAAAAAATGAAAATACTGATTGTTGATGACGAGCCCCTGGCGCGCGCACTGCTGCGCAGCCTCATGGATGAGATCGGCGCTCCCTACGAGGTCGCCGGAGAAGCGGAAAGCGGTACAGATGCGCTGCAAAAATGCGCATCCCTCGGCGCTGATCTGGTGCTGATGGACATCAGCATGCCCGGCATGGATGGCCTGACCGCAGCCGCCCGGTTGGCCGAGAACAAAACCCCCCCGGCGGTTATCTTTACCACCGCACACAGTGACCACGCCCTGGAGGCATTTGAAGGCAGCGCAGTGGATTATCTGCTCAAACCCATCCGGCTTGCCCGCCTGCGCAAGGCGTTAGAGAAGGCGCACACCATCAACCGCGCTCAGATCCAGGTGATAGAGGAGGCTCAGAAAAAAGAGCAGGCCGCTGCCGACAACTACATCTGCGCCAATATTCGAGGCGGCATTCAACGCATCCCCGTCACAGAGATCATCTATTTTATAGCCGACCAGAAGTATGTGAGCGCCTACTATCAAGGTGGAGAGGTGCTACTGGAGGAGCCTCTCTGCTCATTTGAGGAGCGCTTTGGTGAGCAGTTCATACGCATCCACCGCAACGCCCTGGTATCCAGCAGGCACCTGACGGGGATGGAGAAAAACCACAACGGCCAGACAGTTGCCAGACTCCACGGCACCCATCAACGGCTGCAGATCAGCCGGCGGCACCTGCCCAAGGTGCGGCAGTGGCTAAAGGGCAAATAAATATCCGGCCTTTAACCTTTACGCTTTACCCGATAACATTGCGCCTTTTCTACCATTGAGCATGACTCATGTCTGAACAGACCATCCGCATCGCCACCCGTAAATCACCACTCGCCATCTGGCAGGCCGAGCACGTTGCTGCCGAACTAAAAAAGGCGCACCCCGGGCTCTCGATTGAACTACTTGGCATGAGCACCAAAGGCGACCGCATTCTGGATGCACCGCTGGCCAAGATTGGCGGCAAGGGGCTGTTCGTCAAAGAGCTGGAGCAGGGCATGCTGGAGGGCATCGCCGATATTGCCGTCCACTCCATGAAGGATGTCCCGGTTGAGCTGCCAGAGGGGCTGCACCTGCCGATCATCATGCAGCGTGAAGACCCGCGCGACGCCTTTGTCTCCAACCACTACACCGCCCTGGATGAACTTCCTCAGGGAGCCATCGTTGGCACCTCAAGCCTGCGCCGCCAATCCCAGCTCAGTGAAAGACGCCCTGATCTGGTGATAAAACCACTGCGCGGTAACGTCAACACCCGGCTGGCAAAGCTGGACGCGGGTGAATTTGATGCCATCATCCTTGCTTCAGCCGGCCTGATTCGCCTGGAGTTCGCCAAACGCATCGCCTCATTCATCAGCGCAGAGCAGAGCCTGCCCGCCATCGGCCAGGGTGCCGTCGGCATCGAATGCCGCATCGATGACGAGCGCATCAACAGCCTGCTCAAACCACTCCACCACCAGGAGACCGCCATCCGCGTATCTGCAGAGCGCGCCATGAACCATCGCCTGAATGGCGGCTGTCAGGTACCAATAGCCGGTTATGCCGAACTGCACGACGGGGAGATCTACATGCGCGGGCTGGTCGGGGAGCCTGACGGGTCGCAGATCCTGCGTGCAGAAGCGCGCGGCAGCGCCGCCCAAACCGAACAGCTGGGCATCCAGGTGGCCGATGAGCTGCTGAGCCGTGGAGCTGACCGCATACTCAAAGCACTGTATGGCGAATAGCACCAGCCCTGGATACCATCCTTGCCAACATCAGACGCCGAGCTTGCCGGAACAGGGGTGCTGGTCACCCGCGCAGCACACCAGTCCACCCCCCTGTGCGAGCTGATCCGCAGCCACGGGGGAGAGCCCATCACCTTTCCGGCACTTGAGATATGTGGTCCGGAAAACCCAGAGCTCACTCGATCACAACTTGACCGGCTTGACCATTTTGATCTGGCCATCTTCATCAGTCCCAATGCCGTCAACCACGGACTGGCCGCACTGGAAGATAAAGCCCGGTTAAATGGGCTGAAGATAGCCACCGTTGGAAAAAGCACAGCCCGCACATTGGAACAGGCCGGTCTGGCCGTTGATATTACCCCAATCGGCAGATTCGATAGCGAGTCGCTGCTGGAGAGACCCGAACTGCAGCAGGTCAAAGGGCGCCAAATCATCATCTTTCGTGGCAATGGCGGCCGCACCTTGCTGGGCGACACCCTGCGACAACGCGGTGCAGCCATCACCTACACAGAGGTCTACCGGCGCACCTGCCCAGCCGCTGACCCAACCGAGCTGCTGAACAGCTGGCCAACCGAGGTACAGATTGTCACCACCACCAGCATCGACATTCTGAATAATCTTGTCACGCTGCTGGGGAGAAAAGGGGCAGATAAATTGCGCAGCACCCCGCTACTCGTGGTCAGCAGACGCATGCAGAGTGCCGCACAAAAACTGGGGTGCCAGAATATCATCCTCGCACAGCGTGCAGACGACCCATCCATAGTCGAGGCGCTATGCACCTGGGCTGCCACAAAAAACCACCCTAGAGAGGGTTTCTATTGATCATTTAATCGTGTTACTTTATCGTATCCGACTAAAAAATATGCTCAGAGCATAATCCGTTTAAAAATTTGGAAAATATGATCTATTTCATAATCCGGTTTGGAGCAGAATCTGCTTTCTGCCGCTCTGGTCAAGCCTAACCGCATACCCAGAAGGCACTTGACAGCAACCCTGCGAAAACCCGGTTAAACAAAACGGTACCTGAGCCCACATCCAAATAGCGATAATATTGAGATAAATCATTTTCCGGAACCCCTGATGAATGCCCCATTCAGGCACCCAAAGAACGACTGACAGCAACGGTAAAAAAAATGACCGATAGCAAAGACAAAGAGAAGGCAGCGGAATCAGAGGCAATTGAGTCCACCAACGAAGCGGAAGAGACGGCAAGCGAAGTGGAAACAACCGCCGTCGATAATAAGCCGCAAGAGCAGGAACCTGCCAAGAGAGCGCCTGCTACTGAATCCAACAGCGCCTCGCCGCTCCCCCTGGCCTTCTCCATTCTGGCGATCCTGGGCATCGTCCTGCTGGGTGCCGGCGGGTACTGGTTTGCCAATGAGCAGCAACGCCTGCTTCTCGAGCAACAGTCACTGCTACAGAGCCAACAACAACAGCTGCAAAATCAGATTGCAGAGAGCGCAAAAAGCGCTGAAGCAGAGCGCAATGAGCTGCGCGCCAAGGTAGATACGATCAGCACCGGACTGGCTGGCAGCGAAAGGGACATCGTTGCACACCGGGAGATCGTGGATATTCAGAAAGCCGCTTTCAACAAACAGACCGAGGCCTTCGAAAAACAGCAACAACAGTTTGAAGCCGAAAGAAAACGTCTGCAGCAGAGAGAGTCTGAGCTACAGACCACGCTTGAGGATGTCCGCCGCAGCATTGGCCGCACCGGCAGTCAGTGGATGGCTGCCGAGGCAGAATATCTGATGCGGGTAGCCAACCACCGGCTGCGTCTGGAACGCGATGAGAAGACAGCCCTCTCAGCACTCCAGGCTGCAGACAAACGCCTGAAAGCCACTGGCGATCCCCTCTGGACAGAGGTTCGCGAAGCCCTTGCAAATGAGATGTCAGACCTGCGGGCACTGGTAAAGCTGGACACCATTGGCAAAGCCGCCATCCTGGCCAGCATGATCAAACAGGTTGACAAACTCAAACTGCTGGATGCCTCAGCTCCAGAGATCCATGTAGAGACCAAAACCTCCGAGGCGCTGGATCTGAACAGCGCTATCGCCAAAGCAAAAGAGCTGCTGGCACAAGGGTGGGCCGGCTTTAAATCACTGGTTATCGTTCGCCGCCACGACGCTCCCATCACCGCAATGATGCCACCAGAGCACCGCTACTTCATCTACCAAAACCTGCGCATGCAGCTGGAAGCCGCACGCTTTGCCATCCTGCGTGCCGATGCCGAACTGTACAAATCCAGCCTGACCACGGTTCAAGAGTGGCTGAATGACTTTGTAGTGAAGGACCCCACGGCCCAGGCCATGGCAGAGGAGATCGAAGGCCTGCTTACAGTCAACATTCGACCTGAACTGCCTGATATTTCAGGCTCACTGCGCCTGCTGCGTGAAAAGATGAAGGTTGTTGGGATGGAGGCACCTGCACCATGAAACTACTCTTCTTCTGCCTGATCGCGCTGGGCATCGCAGCTTTTGTTGCGCTGGGCATTCGCGAAGATAGCGGCTATGTCTTGATTGGCTACGATGTCTGGACATTCGAATCCAGTCTGGCGCTGTTTGTGCTCGCCCTCGTTATTGTGTTTGTCACCCTGTATATCACGCTGCGCACGATTGATAATCTGCTCTCTGCCCCGGAAAAAATGCGCAGCTGGAGCTCCCGTCTTAGTGCAAAACGGGCACGCAAGGCGCTCAATCGCGGGCTGTTAGAGCTGTCAGAAGGCGATTGGAAAAAAGCAGAAAAACACCTGCTGCGCCTGGCCAATCACTCAGAGACCCCTATGCTCAACTACCTGGCTGCTGCCCGTTCAGCACAGCAGCAACAGGCCTATGACCGGCGCGACCACTATCTCCAGCTGGCACACGCCTGCATGCCTGCTGCTGATGTCGCGGTTGGCCTGACCCAGGCCGAGCTACAGATGGATCATGAGCAGCTGGAGCAGGCACTGGCAACACTGCAACACCTGCGCGGTATCGCCCCGCACCATACACAGGTGCTGAAACTGCTGAAGAAGCTCTATGAGCAGCTGGGAGACTGGAAAAGCCTGCGCGAGCTGCTGCCTGAATTGCGCAAACGCAATGTCATTGGCGAGGATGAGCTGGAGACGCTTGAGATCAATACATACAAGGCGCTGCTGGGGCAGGCGGCATCCGATGACGACCCTGCAAAACTGCGTCAATCATGGGAGAGGATACCCCGCAAGCTCCAGACCCACGAAGAGCTGGTTGTCTGCTATGCACGGCATTTAATGGAAAGGGGGCGTAACGACCAGGCTCAGGAGGTTGTATTCAATGCCATGCGCAAGCAGTGGAGTGAGATGCTGATCGAGCTCTACGGGCAGATCAAATCCAGCAACCCCAGCAAGCAGCTCTCGGCTGCTGAAGGGTGGCTAAGCAGAAAGGCCGATGATGCTGTACTGCTGCTCACCCTGGGTCGTCTCTGCCTGCGCTGCAAACTTTGGGGCAAGGCGCGAAGCTACCTGGAATCGAGCCTTGCTATCTGCGCATCTTCAACCACCTACCGTGAACTGGGCGCACTGCTGGAACAGCTGGAAGAGCCCACAAAGGCCATGGAGTGCTATCGCGCAGGTCTTGAGCTGCATGTTAAAGATATAACATTAGATCTGCCCCCACCTGCTAAAGCAGGAAATGGGGAGGAGGCAGAGTCCGAAGAAGTCACTCCACAGCTGGAGCAAAAGAGCGCCTAGAAGGCTGTCCGAGAATAGTGAAATTGATGTGCAAAAAGCCGAGTTCTCGGACAGCCTCCTGGCACCCCCAGCAGACAAGAACCACATTCAGCGTAGCGGTGCCCCACCCTGTCACCAAAAACAGGTCAACCCCTGCGCTTTTTTGCCGCCTTCTTCTTTATTGGCAACGGCAGGCTCTCCTGGCTATCCAGCCACTCAAGGATAGGATCCCACTGCACCAGATCCTGGTAAACGCTTGAGGGTGCCATCTCAAAGATCCCCAACCCACGTTCCGCTGAGCGAATATAGTTCTGGCTCTCGCGCAAAGAGGAGAGAAAAGGGATATTCAGACTGTTCAGGAACCTCTCCAGCTGCTGGTAGATGATCGTATTCTCCTTCACCCGGTTGGCTACAACAGCAATGCGTGTACGATGGCGTGACACCTGACGGCTGACCAGCAGCTCATGTATAAACCGCGAACAGGCTCGAATATCAATCGGTGACGGCATAACCGGAATGATCAGCGTTTGAACCTGTCGTAAAACAGTATCGATCTTTTTACCATGGATACCTGCGGGCACATCCATAATCAGATACTCCGTCCCTTTGGGCACACGAAAGCCAGTCTCAACTGCATTAATGCCCGTAATGGATGGAATCCCCGTATAGTCCTGGCGAGCCTCCAGCCAGTCCAATGCAGAGCCTTGTGGATCAAAATCAACCAGTGCCACCTTGTCGCCCTCATCGGCAAACCAGGTGGCGATATTGGTTGCCAGCGTGGTTTTGCCACAGCCTCCTTTGGAGTTCATCAACATGATTGTACGCATAGATCTATTCAGCCCTTTAGATTGTTACTCATTCGGCAGCGACCCCCGCCACTGATTGACAATATGACAGAAAAGCTCTGCCGTCTTCTCCGCATCATAGATAGCCGAGTGTGCCTCCTGTTCATCCCAATCAATGCCTGCAGCCTCTGCTGAACGCGCCAAAACAGTCTGCCCATAGGCCAGGGCAGAAAAGGAGACCGTATCCAGGGTACTGAAGGGGTGAAAAGGGTTACGTTTAAATTTAGTACGCTCTACGGCCGCATTAATAAAGCCGAGGTCAAAATTCGCATTATGCCCAACCAAAATCGCTCGATTACAGTGGCTGGCCTTGACTGCCTTGCGAATGGGGGTAAGCACCTTCTCCAGTGCCTGCCTTTCCGATAGTGCCATGCGAAACGGGTGGTCAGGATCAATGCCCGTAAACGCCAGCGCCCTCGGATCAAGATTTGCATCTGGAAAAGGCTCAACATGGCACGCATGGGTCTCTGCCGGCTGCAGAAACCCCTTATCATCCATGCAGATAATGACTGCAGCAATCTCAAGCAGTGCATCCCTGTTGGAGTTGAAGCCAGCCGTCTCTACATCCACCACAATCGGAAGAAAGCCACGGAAACGGTGCGCAATTTTTGGGTTATAAGGGCAATCAGTCATATCGCTACAGAATAAGATAAGCGTGACTCTATGAATAGAGGCAAATTTCAATCACGCATACAGGATAGGTTGCGCTAATAACTTCATAGCTTTCACAGTCCTGCCAATCAACAAGCGCTGAAAGCCCGTTTGGAGTGCGTAGCCCAAGAAAGGCCGTCGCTCACAGGCCGACAAGGAGCGGGAATCCGATCCAGAATTCCACCAACTGCGCAAAGAACACTCGGCGGTGGAATCGGCCATCAACGCCCTCGAACATCATGGGCTGGACAAATGCCCAGATCACGGCATAAAGGGCTTTAAACGCTACATTGCTCTGGCGGTTGTGGCGCGCAACATCCAGCGTCTCGGTGCCGTGCTGCAGCAACAGGAACAAGAGAAAGAGCGCCGAAAATGTGGCCGCAAGAAGAAGGCTGCTTAAGGAACATGAGT
>JAKISI010000027.1 GCA_021648685.1 Candidatus Polarisedimenticolaceae bacterium | reverse complement strand
GGCGAACGCATCCCCCATGATGAAAAGGTCTTCTCCATCTTCCAGCCACACACCGAATGGATCTGCAAAGGCAAGGCCGGTGTACCGGTGGAACTGGGGCTACGGGTTAACATCATCGAAGACCGATCCCGTTTCATCCTGCACCATCAAGTGATGGAAAAAACCACCGATGATCAAGTGGCCGTTGCCATGGTGGATGAAACCAAGCAACGGTTTCCCACACTCCGTGCCGTCAGCATGGACAAGGGCTTCCACAGTCCCGCCAATCAGCAAGCGCTGAAAGCCCGTTTGGAGTGCGTAGTGCTGCCCAAGAAAGGCCGTCGCTCACAGGCCGACAAGGAGCGGGAATCCGATCCAGAATTCCGCCAACTGCGCAAAGAACACTCGGCGGTGGAATCGGCTATCAACGCCCTCGAACATCATGGGCTGGACAAATGCCCAGATCACGGCATAAAGGGCTTCAAACGCTACATTGCTCTGGCGGTTGTGGCGCGCAACATCCAGCGTCTCGGTGCCGTGCTGCAGCAACAGGAACAAGAGAAAGAGCGCCGAAAATGTGGCCGCAAGAAGAAGGCTGCTTAAGGAACATGAGTTGAGCCGGTCGCCAAAGCGGTAGGGGTTCGTATGCCCGGTGAACGCTGCAAATGGGAGTTATTCTCATCTGGAGTGTGGTGATAGGAAAAAACAGCGCTGGCATTGATAATGCGGCCTAAAATAACCAAGCGTGGTAGTACGATTTTGCTAAAAAACTGAGTTTTCTGCCGGACACTATTTACATGAGCCAGACGGGAGGGGGATTTGTTAGCCAGTTTGTCCTGATAACAGACTTTGGTTGTCATGGTCCTTATCTGGGGCAGATGCATGCTGTGTTGAAGACCCATGCGGCGCACATTCCAATTATTGACCTCTTATCTGATGCCCCCTTATGCAATCCCCGTGCTTCTGCATATTTGATTGCGGCACTGTCGAATTATATACCTGATGGCGCGATTTTCCTCGCGGTTGTTGATCCAGGGGTTGGAGGAGCGCGGGTCGGGATCATTGTAGAGAGTGGCCGCCATCTGTTTGTTGGCCCGGATAATGGGCTTTTATCTCAAGTAGTGCGCCAGTCAAGTGGGTGCAAGGCCTGGAAGATTGATTGGACTCCTGCACAATGCTCTTCTACTTTTCACGGCAGGGATATATTTGCGCCTATTGCAGCCAGGCTGGCAAATCGTAAGCCGTTCCGCAGAGTGCCAATTAGTCTGGGCTCTATGGTGGGGCTTGATTGGCCTGAGAATCTATATGAGTGCATTTATATTGATCACTATGGGAATATTTATACAGGTATTAAAAGCTGCAAAATTGGGGGCGATGCGGTAATAATAGTTGGTGCTCATACTATCTGCCGCGCAAGCACCTTTTCAGACAGGTTGCCTGGTGAGCTGTTCTGGTATGTCAACTCTTGCGGGCTGATAGAGATCGCAGCCAACCTTAATCGAGCCAGTGAGATTCTTGATATGAAGGTGGGTGATGCAATAGCGCTGCAGCTATGAAGATGTCTGTTTTGCTATTATTTTTATGAAATGTTTGACTAGTTCCTGATCCCACTGGCCGTTGTTGGTTTCACTTTCAAAGATGCTGAGAGCCATCTCTTTCTGCATCGCCTTTCGATATGGCCGGGTGGATGTCATGGCATCATAGGTGTCTGCAATGGAGATGATTCTTGCACCTAAAGGGATCTCTTCGCCCATTAGTCCATCAGGTTTTCCATTGCCATCATAGCGCTCATGGTGATGCTTTATCATTGGGATGATGTCCGATAGGGATTTTAGAGGCTGGCAGATTGTCGCGCCTATGGATGGGTGGGCGATTACATCTTCATATTCATCGCCCTGGAGTGCCCCTTTTTTTGATAGCACTTTCCCACTTACACCGATCTTGCCAATATCATGGAGGATGCCGGCCTTATGAATGCGGTCTTGTGCGCGGTCGGATAGCCCGACAGCTTTTGCCAAATCAGTGGCCAATGCTGCAACGCGCTCTGAATGACCTTTGGTGTAGGGGTCTTTGGCTTCCAGCGCTAAAGCCAGTGTCAGTATAATATCCTCGCTGCTGTCCAGGTCATCATGCAGGCTCTTGATTCTTAACAGTGAGCGAACACGAGCCATCAATTCATGTTTGTTAAAAGGTTTGGAGAGGAAATCGTCTGCACCGGCATTCAACCCTTTAATCTTGTCCTCAATTTCGGTGAGTGCGGTGATCATGATAATAGGAATAAAGCGGGTTTTTTCATTGTTCTTCAGTTGAGTGCAGACCTGGTAGCCGTCCAGCCCTGGCATCATGATGTCGAGTAAAAGCAGATCAGGCGCCTCTGTAATAGCCATCTCGAGTCCTGAGTGACCATTGTATGCGGTGATAACTTCATAATCAGCGGCACAAAGGTAGGCCTCCAGCAGTTCGACGTTGGTAATATTGTCGTCGATGACCAGTATTCTTTGTCTGCGGTTATGCATGAGGCTGGTTCTCATTAGCGAGTGGTGTTTGTAAAGGTGCCGTTTAATAGGGTTCTAAGGTAAGCGGTGTATGTATGGGGATGGTAAAAGTGAAGCAGCTCCCTTGATGTTGTCTGCTGGACACTGATATGTGACCGCCGTGCATCTCAACAAACTCCTTGGTTAAGGCAAGTCCCAAGCCGGTTCCTTCATAGTTTCGAGAGGAGGAACCATCTACTTGTCGGAAAGGTTTAAAGATGTTTTCGATGTGCTCATGCGGGATTCCTATGCCAGTGTCGCTTACCGATACCTTTAAATTACTGTCAATTTGCTGGACGGTAACGGTTATGTTTCCGCCCTCTGGAGTGAATTTGATTGCGTTACTTAGAAGATTGTACATGATCTGCCGAAATCGAACGCAATCAGCAATGATTAAATTGGGAGCCTGGTCAGTATGAAATGAGAGCTCTACATTGGCTTTGGAAGCCAGCTGCAAGCTAAGGTTATGAACCTCAAGGATGGCATCGGCAACAACCAGTTCCCTTAAATGGAGAGTCATTTTACCCGCTTCAATTTTTGACAGGTCAAGTATGTCGTTGATCACTTCAAGCAGATGCTTCCCGCTTTTATAAATATTGTTTAAGTATCTGCGTTGCTTCTCATTAATTTTACCGTAGACCTCTTCAGTCAGCACCTCGGAAAAACCCATGATGGCATTTAGCGGTGTGCGAAGTTCATGCGACATGCTGGCTAAAAATTGTGATTTCAGGTGGTTGGCCTTTTCAAGCTCCTCATTGGAGGCTTTAAGTTCGAGCGTTCTTTTCTGGATCTTTTTCTCCAGATCGGCATAAGATGATTTTAATGCCGTGGTCATCTTATTGAACTCTTCTGCAAGATCCTCAATTTCATCAGAAGATTGAACTTCAATTTTATGATCAAGATTTCCGCCTCCAATAATAGAGGCGCCTTCCTTTAGCGTGTGAATAGGGTTGATCAGTTTTTTTAGCAGTAAATAGATGATGAGTGTAAGCAGAAGTGCCAAAATAAATCCGGGCAACGCGGCGCCAATCAACACACTCCTTGTGGGTGCAACAAAGGCTTCAATAGCAGGCTGCGTGATAGAGACATACAGCTCATTAGTGCCGCTATAGATTAATCCCGTCTGATAAGCCAATGAGAGTGGTATCAGGGTGTGGAGAGACTCAATGCCGTGCTCATCAATCTCTATGTTCCACTGTTTTTTGCCAGATGCAATTGCATCGGTGAGCTGTGTTGAAAATGGTATGTTGCCAGTGGTAACGATAGGATCATAAATAAGCATGCCGGATTTTGTGAGCAGGTTAAAGTGTCCTGCTTCCACAGGGTTACTGATTTGGATGCTGCTTAGCAGCTGAGGGATGTTCAAATATGTAATCATGCCCCCAATGATGTTACTGTTTTTGTTTTCAGTATGGCTATGGATGGGGGTAAATATCGGGATATAGAACCCTTTGCTGGTATGGCTGTTGACCGGGTCGCCAACCATTGCATTTGCAGTGATGTCGTTAAAAACAGAGAGTGCAAAGGTGCTTGCGGGAGGGGTCTCAATCTCTGGGCCTAACTGCAATATCAGATTGCCAGCCTGATTGTAGATAAGATAGGTGGCATAGGGTTTGTGGTTTATCCCTTTGCTGAAACTGTTTTTTATTGAGGTGTTGAGTGTTTTCTGTTCGTCTGTTGTGCTGCGTACCAAGAGGTGAACATCGGGGTGTTGTATTATGAGCATCCCTTCGGATGCTTCTTTATCGAGGGTAATGCGAATATTTGCTGCTATTTGATGGGTAAGGTGGATTAGACTTTTGCCCGTTGATTGCCGAAAAATATCCATCCCCCAGATGTAGATGGATGCGATGCCAAACAGTCCCGGAATGAATCCAATAGCCAGCATGCTAAGAAGGATTTTTGATTTGATATTGATGCGCTTGGTTAGCATATAAACGGTGTGGCTCTTTATCTTACCCAGTGGCTACAAAGTGAAGGATAGTTTGAAACGCTAAATGCTGTCAGCTGCTGCTATTCAGCAGACCTTTAATTAAAGGGATAAAAAATGCCGCCCGGAAGGCGGCATTGTTAGCTATCCGTATGGAAGCTATTCAAATCTGGCAAGAATTGCAGCGGCTGGAATATCTGCAAGCTCTGGAGGCATGCTGTTTAGAGAGACTTCCGGCTCTATCTCTTGTAGTGCAAGGGAGGGAGTGAAAAACTCATCCCTGTATGCGGTAGCGGGGTGCCCTGTCTGTATTGTGCTGTTGCTACTGATCAACTCGCCACTGGCCATATCAATCACAGTCATCATTACTCTTCTCCCGTCTACTGGCTCTTGCCTGTTTTATCGGCGGTCTATTGGATTACTTAAGGAGGGGTTTGATCAATCTGTCCCTGAACCGGAGGGTTCTAAGGTTATCTTAGCGTAATGTGTAGTTGTATCATCTTAATCATTGCATTGTACAGGCGGTTTCGCGATGATATTCGTTTCACCTCAAGAGCAGGGGGCAAGGTGTGAGCTGGTGGGGAAAAGTAGTTGGCGGAGCCTTTGGGTTTATGGTGGGTGGTCCGCTCGGTGCGCTGCTGGGTGCGGCGCTGGGTCATAATCTGGACAAAGGGCTTAAGGGTCTGGATGGGGCGGAAGAGCTTGATCCAGGCGATCGTGAGCGGGTACAGACTGCCTTTTTTACCGCCACCTTCTCTGTGATGGGGCATGTGGCCAAGGTGGATGGCCGGGTCTCGGCAGATGAGATTGCGCTGGCGCAATCGGTGATGAACGAGATGGATCTGGCTCCCCACCTGCGTCAGACCGCCATGCGCCTCTTTACCGAGGGGAA
The DNA here is from genome assembly GCA_021648685.1 of Candidatus Polarisedimenticolaceae bacterium. Taxonomy (GTDB): domain Bacteria; phylum Pseudomonadota; class Gammaproteobacteria; order Chromatiales; family Chromatiaceae; genus WFXD01. The sequence continues at coordinate 38,338 of JAKISI010000027.1, read as the reverse complement.
GGCGGCTGATTTTCCGCTGGATGATGTGTTGGATCAATTTCGGCGTGAGTGCCATCGGCGCAATACGTTGATCCAGATGTTTGTCGAGATCCAGATCCAGGCGGCCTATGCAGATGGCCGACTGGCTCCAGCAGAGGAGGAGCTGCTGCTGCATATCTGCTCACAAGTAGGTGTCTCGGAATTTATCTACCGCCGTCTGGAGCAGATGATTGCAGCCGAACGGGGGTTCAATGGCGGCGGAAGACGACAGCGTGGTGCGCCGCCCGCACAGCCTCAGGGGCTGTCACTGAAAGATGCCTACGCCATCCTCAATGTCTCACCGGATACCAGTGACAGTGACGTGAAAAAGGCCTATCGCCGCCTGCTCAGCCAGCACCATCCAGACAAGCTGGTGGCCAAAGGGCTGCCGGAGGAGATGATGAAGATGGCCACACGCAAGACTCATGATATCCGCAAGGCCTACGAAAAGGTGAAAGAGGCTCGCGGATGGTAACCCATAGAATTCGAGAGAGAACATGTCTAAAAATCTGATTGCCCCCTCCATCCTCGCTGCCGATTTTGCCAGGTTGGGCGAAGAGGTGGATAACATCCTGGCATCGGGAGCCGATATCGTGCACTTCGATGTGATGGATAATCACTATGTGCCCAACCTTACCATCGGCCCGCTGGTCTGTGAGGCGCTGCGCAAACATGGGGTAACTGCGCCCATTGATGTGCACCTGATGGTCAAGCCGGTGGATCGGATCATCCCCGATTTTGCCCAAGCGGGTGCCAGCTACATCACCTTCCATCCGGAGGGTTCAGAGCACATTGACCGCAGCTTGCAGTTGATCCACAACGAGGGTTGTAAATCCGGTCTGGTGTTCAACCCGGCTACCCCCCTGTCATATCTGGAATATGTAATGGACAAGGTGGATATGATCCTGCTGATGTCCGTGAACCCCGGTTTTGGTGGGCAGAGCTTCATCCCGGCCACGTTGGACAAGCTGCGCCAGGTGCGCAGGATGATTGATGCATCCGGACGGGATATCCGGCTGGAGGTTGACGGTGGTGTAAAGGTCACTAATATCCGTGAGATCAGAGGGGCGGGGGCAGACACCTTTGTCGCTGGCTCCGCGCTCTTTGGTGCTGCAAAAGAGAGCGATCCCAACTGCTATGACAGCATCATTCAAGCGATGCGTGATGAGCTGGCCAAGGCTGATTAGATGAAGCTGTCCCATCCAGCCGTTGCATTGGGCATTGCTGCTGCAATAGCGGCCATCCACCACTACCGCTCGGCGCAGCCGATCACCTTTGAGGAGCAGCTCCTCTATATCGCACTGCTTGCGCTGCTGGTGATCAGCTCTCTCTGCTGGGTCGTGCGGTCAGCCGCAGACCCTGAGCGCATCAGAAGAGCCCGCATGCCACGCGGCGTAAAGGTCAGTCTGGCCGCCTTCTTTTGGGTCTCAGGCCTGATGGCTGTCGGGGCGCTGATCCTGTTGCCGGTAATGGGGCTATCTGCCCTAAAGGTGATGGCCGGGCCAGGCGCGCCTTTTCTGCTGCTGGGTGGGTCTGCCCTGTTCCTTCCTTTCATTGAAAAGCGGGTGCATTAGCCCTGCACTTATTAACGTAGTGAGTTTCGTTATGTTGAATAAACCTCAAATGATCCTGCTGGATCTGGATGGCACCCTGGTGGACAGTGTGCCGGATCTGGCCTTTTGTGCCGATGCCATGATGGAGCAGTTAGGGCTTCCCACCCGTGGTGAAGAGCAGGCGCGGGACTGGGTCGGCAACGGCATGGAGCGGTTTGTGCGCAGAGCCCTGGTTGGTGCACTTAAAGGGGAGCCGGATGAGGCGCTGTTCCAGCGGGCCTACCCGATATTTTTACAGCTCTATGCCGAGAACACCGCGCGGCGCTCTACCGTCTACCCAGGCGTTTGCGATGCGCTGGATTACATGCAGGCCATGGGATATCCACTCGGCTGCGTAACCAACAAGGCCAGCAGCTTTACCGAAACCTTATTGAAAGAGCTGGGGTTACGAGACTATTTTGGTGTCGTGGTCTGTGGCGATACGCTGTCAACAAAAAAACCAGACCCAGCGCCCCTGCTGTATGCGGCCAGAAAGCTCAATGCCGTACCGCTTCAGTCGCTCATGATTGGTGACTCTGTCAATGATGTCCGGGCGGCTCGCTCCGCAGGGTTCCAGGTGGTCTGCGTCAGCTATGGCTACAACCACGGGCAGGATATCAACAAAGCCATGCCTGACAAGGTGGTTGACTCCCTGCTCGATCTTATGGGGACTATCTAAAGAAAGATAACTGCTCGAAACTTCCCCTGTTTTGGTTTATCTTAGCGCCCAGCCAGACAGGAACCCAAAATGTATCATTTTCTGCACAACATGCTCAAAACAGGCACGCGATGGCGTGGGTGATTTAGCACCCCCCCACCCTGCCTGATGAATGTTGTCTGGAGAGAAGCATGACCCCCGAACAGTTTGAAACCCTGGCTAGCCAAGGCCACAATCGTATACCCCTGATGCGCGAAGTGCTGGCGGATCTCGACACCCCGCTAAGCGTCTACCTTAAACTGGCCGATGGCCCCTACTCCTACCTGTTTGAATCGGTGCAGGGCGGCGAAAAGTGGGGGCGCTACTCCATCATCGGCCTGCCCTGCCGCACCCTGCTGCGGGTCAATGGTCTGAAGATCACCGTAGAGAGCGATGGCGAAACCGTCGAAGAGGTCGAGGTGGATGACCCACTGGCCTGGATCGAAACCTTTCAGGCGCGCTACCAGGTTGCCACTGACCAGGGTCTGCCCCGCTTTACTGGCGGCCTGGTGGGCTACTTTGGCTACGATACAGTGCGCTACATCGAGCCGCGTCTGGCCAACTGCCCCAACCCGGATCTGCTGGGCACCCCGGATATCCTGCTGATGGTCTCCGACGAGGTGGTCGTGTTTGACAACCTGAAGGGGCGCATCTACGTCATCGTGCATGCCGACCCCACCCAGGGCGAGACTTTTGATTCGGCCCAGGCGCGCCTGCAATCCCTGGTCGACAAGATGAAAGGTGCTATTGCCCCCCGGCCAGAGCGCCCCGCACGCGCCATTGATGAGTCTGATTTTGTTTCAGGTTTTACCGAGGAGCGGTTTAAACAGGCGGTGAAGCGTGTTAAGGAGTACATCCTGGATGGTGATGCGATGCAGGTGGTGCTCTCCCAGCGCCTGTCGATCCCGTTTACGGCACCGCCGCTGGATCTCTATCGGGCACTGCGCGGGGTCAACCCTTCGCCCTATATGTATTTCTTGAATCTGGATGATTTCCACATTGTAGGCTCCTCACCCGAGATCCTGACCCGGCTGGAGGATGGCATCGTCACCGTGCGCCCCATTGCGGGTACCCGTCGCCGGGGTCACACTGAGCAGGAGGACAGGGCGCTGGAGGCCGAACTGCTGGCCGACCCCAAAGAGCTGGCCGAACACCTGATGCTGATCGACCTGGGACGCAACGATGCCGGTCGGGTGGCAAAGATCGGCACCGTCGAGCTGACCGAGAAGATGATCGTTGAGCGTTACTCGCATGTCATGCATATTGTCTCCAATGTGGTGGGCGAGTTGAAAGAGGGGCTGAGCGCCATGGATGTGCTGCGTGCCACCTTCCCGGCGGGTACCGTCAGCGGTGCGCCCAAGATCCGCGCCATGGAGATCATCGACGAACTGGAGCCAGTGAAGCGCGGTGCCTACTCCGGTGCAGTCGGCTACCTCGCCTGGAATGGCAATATGGATACCGCAATTGCCATCCGCACTGCGGTGATCCAGGGCAAGACCCTGCATATCCAGGCTGGTGCCGGCATAGTGGCCGACTCCATCCCCGAGCTGGAGTGGAAAGAGACCATGAACAAAGGTCGCGCCATCTTCCGTGCGGTGGCGCAGGCGGAGGCCGGGCTGGAGAGTTGATGAATGGCAGGGATCTCATAACGAGAAGATTCAGGCAACTGCTGATTGCGATGGTATTTGCAGCCGCTATTATGCTTGCTGGGCTTTATATTGAGTCAATACCACTGATGATCACAGGGGTTGCCCTTGTCTGGATACTGAGCCGTTACGGTTATAAAACCATGCATTGTCCATACTGCAACAGATCGTTATATGAGCATCTGTTTCATGAGACGGCCATCTGGGCCAGCTGGATTTCATGGTCAAAAAACCAGACAAAAGAGTGTCCATCCTGCAAGACCAGCTTTAGCAAACCCATTTAAATGAATGCACCATAATCAAGGCATAGACAGATGCTGCTAATGATCGACAACTACGACTCCTTCACCTACAACCTGGTGCAGTATCTGGGTGAGCTGGGTGTGGCAGTGGAGGTTCACCGCAACGATCAAATTACGCTGGAGCAGATCGAGGCGATGAAGCCGGATCAGCTGGTCATCTCCCCCGGCCCCTGCACACCGGATGAGGCGGGTATCTCGGTCGATGCCATCAAGCGGTTTGCCGGGCGCATCCCCATTCTGGGGGTCTGTCTTGGGCACCAGTCCATTGCACAGGCCTTTGGTGGCCGGATCGTGCATGCGCATGCGGTGATGCATGGCAAGACCTCCATGATCCACCATCAAGACGCCGGTGTTTTCGCAGGGCTGGAAAACCCCTTCGAGGCAACCCGCTACCACTCCCTGGTGGTTGAAAAAGAGCGCCTGCCGGAGTCGCTGGAGGTAACCGCCTGGACAGAGAATGAGGCGGGTGAGCGGGATGAGATCATGGGCGTGCGCCATCGGGAGCTGGATATTCAGGGGGTGCAGTTCCACCCGGAATCGATCCTGACCCGGCATGGCCACGACCTGTTGCGGAACTTTATCGAGGGCAGATAGGATGGATATAAAACAGGCCATTAACCAGGTTCTGGCGCATCAGAATCTCACAGACGAAGCGATGACGCAGGTGATGCGCAGCATCATGACCGGTGGCGCGACCCCGGCGCAGATTGGCGGCTTTCTGGTCGGCCTGCGCATGAAGGGTGAAACCGTGCAGGAGATCACCGCTGCCGCCCGGGTGATGCGGGAGCTGGCAACCAAGGTTGAGGTGGATGCCGAAAACCTGATCGATACCTGCGGCACTGGTGGTGATGCCTCCGGCTCTTTCAATATCTCCACCGCCAGCGCCTTTGTCGCTGCTGCTGCCGGTGCGCGGGTGGCCAAGCATGGCAATCGCTCCATCTCCAGCAAATCCGGCAGTGCCGACCTGCTGGAGGCCGCCGGTGTGCGGCTGGATCTGACGCCGCAGCAGGTCGCCCACTGTGTGCAAAAGGTGGGGCTGGGCTTTATGTTTGCCCCCGCCCACCACAGCGCCATGAAGCATGCTATTGGTCCGCGCCGCGAGCTGGGCGTGCGCACCCTCTTTAACGTGCTGGGGCCGCTGACCAACCCGGCTGGTGCGCCCAACCAGCTACTTGGCGTCTTCAGCGAAGAGCTGCTGGAGCCGCTGGCCAATGTGTTGCAGAGTCTGGGCAGCCGCCATGTGCTGGTGGTGCATTCTCGCGACGGGCTGGATGAGATCAGCATTGGCGACCACACCGAAGTGGCAGAGCTGAAGGATGGCGTTGTGAGGCGTTATGCCATCTCGCCCGAGCAGTTTGGCATGCAGCGCATGCCGGTCTCCGAGCTGGCCGTGGAGGGTGCCGGGCAGAGTCTGGCGGTGATCCGCTCCGTGCTGGAGGACAACCCTGGTGCGGCGCGGGATATCGTCTGCCTCAATGCTGGTGCAGCCATCTATACAGCGGGTCTGGCAGAGAGCCTGGCCGATGGCGTTAAAAGAGCCGATGCTGCCATTGCCAGTGGTGAGGCGCGCAGCAAGCTGGATCAACTGATCATCCTGACCCAGAGTTTTGACTGATGCCCATGAGCAACCCCCCTGACATTCTGAAAAAAATCATCCGCCGTAAGACAGAAGAGGTCGCCGAGCGCGCCGCAAGACGGCCGCTGAAGCAGCTGATGGCGTCGCTGGAGGGGTTGCCTCAGCCCAGAGGCTTTGTGGCCGCCATCGAAGCCAGGATCAGCGCTGGCGAGGCGGCAGTCATTGCAGAGATAAAAAAGGCCTCGCCCAGCAAAGGGGTGATCCGTGAGGACTTCTCTCCTGCCGATATCGCTCGCAGTTATGCAGAGGGCGGGGCGGCCTGCCTGTCGGTATTGACCGACATGGATTTCTTTCAGGGTGCCGATGCCTATCTGAAAGAGGCGCGTGCGGCCAGTGCCCTGCCGGTGTTGCGCAAGGATTTCATGATCGACCCCTACCAGCTCTATGAGGCGCGAGCCATGGGAGCTGACTGCATCCTGCTGATTGCAGCCTGTCTGGAGGATGCCCAGCTGCGCGAACTGTCAGAGCTGGCCGCCGGACTGGATCTGGATCTGCTGGTGGAGGTGCATGATGCCGCAGAGCTGGAGCGCGCCCTGCGGCTGGATGCCCGGCTGATCGGCATCAATAACCGCAACCTGCGCACCTTTGAGACCTCTCTGCAGACAACCATCAAGCTGCTGGCGCAGATCCCAAAGGATCGCATCGTGGTCACCGAGAGTGGCATTCACACCCGAGAAGATGTGGCGCTGATGCGGCACAACGGTGTGCAGGGCTTTTTGGTGGGGGAGGCCTTTATGCGGGCAGCGGAGCCGGGCAAGAAGCTCCATGAGCTTTTTTACTGACTAGCGGGCACCCAGTACCACGATGGTCTTGCCCTTGACGGTGACCAGCCCCTGCTCTTCAAGGGTCTTCAGCACCCGTCCGGCCATCTCTCTTGAGCACCCTACGATGCGCCCGATCTCCTGACGGGTAACACGAATCTGCATGCCGTCGGGATGGGTCATGGCATCCGGCTGTTCGCACAGCTCCAGCAGGGTGCCGGCAATGCGACCCGTGACATCCAGAAAGGCCAGGTGCCCCACCTTGCGGCTGGTCTGTAGCAGTCGTTGTGTGAGCTGTGCGCCAATGGCATGCAGGAAGGACTTGGAGTGCTCTTTGAGGTCGGTCTCCAACAGCTGTTCAAGCCGCGCGTAGGTTACCTCGGCCAGTTGACAATCGGTGCGGGTTCGAACCATTACGCTACGGTTGGCGTTATCTACAAAAAGCCCCATCTCGCCAATAAACTCACCTTTGTTCAGATAGGTCAGGATGATCTCATGACCCTCCTCATCCTCCATGAAAACCGTCAGTGACCCTTCCACAATGTAGTAGAGAATATCGGCGGGATCACCAGGGCGAATGATCTCGGCCTTGGAGGGGTAGCGCCGCTTATGACAAAAAGCGAGAAAGGGCTTTAGATATTCAGGTTCCGTCGGCACTGGCTGGACAATAGTCATAAGCGTTCTTCATGTTTGGGGCGGCAAGTAGGGGGTTACACCTGTTAAGTCTAGGCAACCCCCAGCAGATTGTCGATCTATGATAGGCTGCAAAAATTGTTAACCAGTCGAGGTTTTTTGCATGAAGGCGAGGGTAAAGTGGGTTGAAGGTGCCATGATGGTGGGTGAATCGGGCAGCGGCCATGCGGTGGTGATGGATGGGCCGCCGGACTTTGGCGGGCGAAATCTGGGGGTTCGACCGATGGAGATGCTGTTGCTGGGGCTGGGCGGCTGTACCCAGTTCGATGTGCTGCTGATCCTGCGCAAAGGGCGCTATGAGGTGACCGGCTGTGAGGTTGAGCTGGAGGCCGAGCGTGCCGAAAGCGAGCCCAAGGTGTTTACCCGGATCCATATCCATTACCGGGTCACGGGCCCCAAATTGACTGACAAAGCGGTGGGGCGGGCGGTAAAGCTGAGTGCAGAGAAGTTCTGTTCAGCCTCGATCATGCTGGGTGCGATGGCAGAGGTTACGCATGATTACGAGATACTGAATGTGTGATCTCGACCATCACGGTGATGATCTTCTCCAGCTCCTCATCGCTGATAATAAAGGGCGGCATGGCGTAGAGCAGTCTGCCGAAGGGTCTCAGCCAGACCCCCTTCTCTACCAATAGCGGCTGTATCCAGTGCATATCCAGCGGGTCGTTGAACTCGATGACCCCAATGGCGCCCAGTGAACGTACATCATGAACCCCCGGCAGCCCGCGACACCTCTCAAGCCCCAGGCGAAAACGGGACTCAATAGCCGCCACGCGGGAGCGCCAGGGGCTATCCAGCAGCAGCTTGATGCTGGCAATGGCCACAGCGCAGGCGAGTGGGTTGGCCATAAAGGTGGGGCCATGCATGAAAGGGGTGCCGTCCTGGCTGATCTGGGCGGATATTTCGCGGGTTGTCAGGGTGGCTGCCAGGCTCATATAACCGCCGGTGAGCGCCTTGCCGACACAGAGGATATCCGGCGAGATACCGGCGTGGTCGGTTGCAAACAGCTCGCCTGTGCGCCCGAATCCGGTGGCGATCTCATCAAAGATCAGCAGCACGTCATATTCGTCACAAAGGATGCGCGCCTGCTGCAGATACTCCGGGTTGTAGAATCGCATCCCGCCTGCTCCCTGCACGATGGGCTCCAGAATGACGGCGGCAATCTGCTGGTGGTGTGCCTGTAACAGCGCCCTGAACTCAGCAATGCAGTCATCATCCCACGCTTCGGAAAATGGACAGCCTGGTGCCGGTGCAAAGAGGTGTTTAGGCAGGGCATGGGCAAAGAGATGGTGCATGCCCGTGACCGGATCACATACGGCCATGGCTCCAAAGGTGTCGCCGTGATAGCCGCCGCGAACCGTTAGCAGCCGCCCCTTTTCCGGGCACCCTTTGGCGTGCCAGTACTGCAATGCCATCTTGATGGCGACCTCTACCGCGACAGAGCCGGAGTCGGTAAAAAAAACCTGATCCAATGGTGCGGGTGTCAGCTCTACCAGCAGGGCAGCAAGCTCTGCGGCAGGCCGGTGGGTCAGCCCGCCAAACATCACATGCGACATCTGCTCCAGCTGTGACTGGATGGCGGCATTCAGAACCGGATGATTATAGCCATGGATGGCGGCCCACCAGGATGACATGCCATCGATCAGCTCCCGGCCATCCTCCAGTTTGAGCCGGACACCCTGGGCAGAGCGGACGGCAAAGGGCGGCGTGGCAGCAGGCATGGCCGCATAAGGGTGCCAGACATGCGCCTGCTCAAAGGCCTGCCAATCGCGCTGAAAATGATCCAGTGGGGTCATGGCCTGAGCTGCCTCTCCAGCAGTTGAACGGGGTGCAGCACCTCGATCTCAAGCCCGGCGCTACGGATGCCTGCTGCAAAATGCAGGGCACAGCTGGTGTTGGAGGTGAGCAGGATCGTTGCCTGGCAGTGCTGCAGAGAGGCCAGCTTAGGTGTCAGCAGTGCATCGGCTATCTGTGGTTCCGTTATCAGATTGAGCCCGCCGGCACCACAGCAGAGGGTATTGTCTGCCAAAGGGATCAGTTTAATCTTCGGGATCCGGCCCAGTAGTGGATAGACTGCATCAGCAGCTTGCAGGCTGCAGGGGTCATGTACCGCAACAGTCTGAGGCAGTGGCTCCAGTGCAATCGACTCAGGCCAGGGGCGTTGGTTCAGAAAGCTGCTGATATCAACTATGGGGGCAGACAGCGCCCCATACTCCTTTATATGAGCGCCACAGCCGCTGGCGATGGTCAAGATGGCCTCGAATGGCTGAGCGCCAAATGCCACTTGATTTTGAGTGCTGAGTTTTTGCGCCGTGGCCGGTTCGCCTGCGTGTTGAAAGAGTGCGCCGCAGCAGCCCTGCCTGGGCGGCACGATAACCTCCCACCCCAAACGGTTGAGCAGGCGGCGGGCACTCAGCAGTGCTGCCTGATCACTAAAGCGACTGATGCAGCCAAGAAAGAGCGCAACCCTTCCTGCGCGCTCCCCAGCGGGCGGATAAGCGGTTTGCCATCTGGTCGGGCGGGAAAGGTCGGGGCACAGTCCGATCAGTCGCTGTAACCGGCCATGGAGAAAAGATGGCGCTGCTGACCTGCGGCGGGGCAAGAGCCGCAGAAGCCTTGCGCCGACGGATAACAGACCGGGTCTGGTGAGTAGCCCAAGCGCCTTGCGGTATAGCCACTGTATGACGGCGGGATGCTGCTGGGATCGGATGGCTCGAATGCCATCAATCAGCCTGCTATATTGAACGGCTGACGGGCAGGCTTTTTCACAGGCCAGGCAACCCAGGCAGCGATCCAGATGGGCACGCAGCCGGGGCGTACTCTGCAACTGCCCGCAGAGCAGAGCCTGAATCAATGCAATACGCCCCCGGGGGGAATCCCCTTCATCCTGCATGATCCGGTAGGTTGGGCAGTGCGGCAGGCAGAGTCCGCACTTCACACAGAGATCAGATTCGTGGAGTAGCTGTTCGGGGGTCACAGTGGGGTGGGTAAAAACCAGCGGTTATTGGATACCGGCAGACTAGCGGATTCCATGGGTGAGGTAAATGTATTGGAAAATTGATGCAAACTCCCCTTGTAACAAGGCCGGTACTCCGGTAGTATTCGGCCTCTTTTTTCTAGCAGTTTTTAGGATCCCTTTTTGGAGCCGTCCAGATGACGACCGTGAGCACAAAGCCGGCAGAGGTTCGCCGCGATTGGTACCTCGTAGATGCAACCGACAAGACCCTTGGCCGGTTGGCTAGCGAGATCGCGCGCCGCTTGCGTGGCAAACATAAACCCGAATATACACCGCATGTGGACACCGGCGATTATATCGTTGTTGTGAATGCAGAGAAGATCCATGTGACGGGCAACAAGATGAAGGACAAAATGTACTATCATCACACCGGATATATTGGCAACCTCAAATCCATCAGCCTGGAAAAGCTGCTGGCCAAAGCCCCGGAGCGTGCAATTCAGTCTGCCGTTAAGGGCATGTTGCCGAAGAATCCGCTTGGCCGAGCCATGTTTGGCAAACTTCGGGTCTACGCTGGCCCCGAGCACGGACATGCCGCCCAGCAGCCGCAGCCGCTGGACATCTAATTCAGTCTAATTATTATCGGAACCCGACCATGGCAGAAACCACCACTTACAGCACAGGGCGTCGCAAAAGCTCAACTGCGCGCGTCTTTATGACCACCGGAAGCGGCAGCATCACCGTCAACAAACGCCCACTGGATCAGTTTTTCGGTCGTGAGACCGCGCGCATGGTCGTCCGTCAGCCTCTTGAGGTGACCGAAATGCTTGGAAAGGTTGACCTGAGCATCACGGTTAAAGGCGGTGGAACAACCGGCCAGTCGGGTGCTATCCGCCACGGGATCGCCCGTGCCTTGACGGCGTACGATGAGTCACTGCGCAGCCTGTTGCGCAGAGCCGGCTTTCTTACCCGCGATGCCCGTAAGGTTGAGCGTAAAAAGGTGGGTCTGCACAAAGCGCGCAAGCGTCCACAGTTCTCAAAGCGTTAATATGTTTTGCGGTAGCTGTGGACCACAGGGTTCACAGCTGCTATTGGCGGATCGTCTAATGGCAGGACGGAGGACTCTGACTCCTTCAATCTAGGTTCGAATCCTAGTCCGCCAGCCACACCCAATAAAGCCCGCTACAGTGCGGGCTTTATTGTGCCTGCAGATCGAGCCGGTTCAGTGGACTAGGATGAGAACCGTAAAAGGTTCGATGAAATTGCCGGGAGCAATTTCAAACAGCGGCGGAGCCGCTGGCCCCGGAGGGGTTGAGGGCAGGAGGCCCGAAATAATCCTAGTCCGCCAGCCACATCCAATAAAGCCCGCTACAGTGCGGGCTTTATTGTGCCTGCAGATCGAGCCGGTTCAGTGGACTAGGAGACCGTCCGAGAACTCAGCTTTTTGCACATTAGAATTTTTAACCCGTTGAATTACAAGGGGTTAATATTTGATAAATCGCAGTTTTACCTATTCTCGGACAGCCTCCTAGGATGAGAACCGTAAAAGGTTCGATGAAATTGCCGGGAGCAATTTCAAACAGCGGCGGAGCCGCTGGCCCCGAAGGGGTTGAGGGCTTAGCCTTGCTCCAGCCGCTTTATAAACTGGATCACCTTATCCTGAGTTCCGCCAATATCATCATGCAGGATGCCGTGACGTTGGGTGGGTATCATCAGCAGCTCTTTATCCTTACTGCTGATCTTGTCAAAGATGATCTGTGCGCTACGGGGGTCTACAATGGCATCCTCATCACCCTGCATCAAGTATACGGGGCAGTGGACGTTTTCCAGGTTTGATTCTATTGCGCTGGCCATCTGTCCCAGTTCAAACAGGCCGTGCAGCGGCATGGAGTAGTAGTTGATGTCCGGGTGCTCAGAGTGGTTGGGGCGAAAGGGGATGACCCCTTCGTAGGAAGATAGCCACTTGACCAGCTTGTTGGCACCATGCACAACAGGCACTACAAAGGACATGTTTTTGTTACGGAATTTTATTGGAACCCCAAGTGCAGCGATGCCCGCCAGCTGGTCGGGTTGGATTGAGGCAAGCTGTAATCCCAGTGCACCGCCGGTAGAGAATCCTACAATGCAGACCCTCTCTGTAAGCCCGCTCATGATCTGGTAGGCATTGGCTACAGATGCCAGCCAATCTTCCCAGCTGCGCTTTCTGAGATCCCAGGGTGATGTGCCGTGACCCTTCAGGCGTGCTCCAATAACCGGGTAGCCAAGAGCAGCCAACCGTTTGCCAAATGCCCTGGTTTCGGCGGGTGAGGCCAGAAAACCGTGCAGCAGAACAATCCCCAGTGGCTTGTGATGGTCCGGTAACAGCAGGAAGGGTTCACCAGATTGGGTGGCCGTCTCCTTGCGGTTGAGTGCCTGATGCCTGGGTTTGCTGAAATAGGCCTTGTCCCAGTGATAGGAGACCACCTCATCATCGAAGCGAAGCAGTGCCAGCTTTTTGTCGGTTAGTTTTTTGGTGCCGTCGATAGCCTCTTTTATGATGCTGGTGATGCAGCTGAGGGGGGCGATCTCATTGGCATAGACGGCAACCAGGTTCTCGGTGCGGATCTCATCGAAGGTGTGCTCTTCACGCAGTTTTGGCAGGAAATGGTATTGGTGGTTCTCCTGCTCGATCAGCCCCAGGGAAGAGGCGGTTTTGATGAATTGATCCAGCCCCTTGCATTCACCTTCTAGCAGTTTTCCGTAGGCCTCCGGGTTTTTAAGGCTGCGATGCAAGATGATGCTGGTCTCACTTTGTACGCCTTTCACCGCCAGGTAGAGCATGCGGTGAAAGCGGTCGTAATGGATGCTGGTCTCTCCTCGATTAAGCAGTTCGAAGATAATCCTGGAGGCAAGATGGCTGAGGTTGACTGTGATCTGTGAATACATGATGCGCATGTATTCATCTCGCAGTGCCAGTGCTTTATGACGAATACGCTTGGCGCGCAGTCTGCCGATGAGCTGTTTGCTGGTATTGGGTTCTAAAATGTCGTCAATGCTATCAAAATGAAATATGGCTTGCTCAATGAGCCGGCGGTCGAGCCATCCCCAGAACTGGTCAGCATGGAGGGGGTCGCCCAGATGAATATCCATATCTGTATTTTTAAACAGGATATTGCCTTCAATCAACAGCTCTTCAGAGAGGCGTCGGCTGATGCCTTTGTTGAATAGTTCAACGCTTCTTTTGAGCAGGTTGTCGCCTACGCGCATGGGGTAAAAGGTGATGTTGGCGGGCACGATGGTGCTGGGGCGCAGAGCGGCCGCAAGCAGTGGCGCAACGCCATCCATCTTCAAATCAGCTGCCCATTTTTCTAATTTTGCATGGTTCCCCTGTTGCTGGGCTTGCAGAATGGCCTTTTTGTAAATGTCCAGAGTGAGAGCGAGTAGTGCGGCTCCTGTGTGATGCTTGCGTCTCTCCATAGCGACGCGTGAATAGATGCTGTAGCTGCCTCTCCGGTCGACCACCCGGCGATCTTTGACCATCCCGCCTTCCGGGAAGATGATGATTTTACGCCCGCGCAGGATCTCCTCAGCAAGGTAAGGGATCAATCGAGGGTAGTTGTGGGGTACGGCACCGACGCCGAGCAGGTAGTTGGAAAAGAGATCATCTCCGGTAAAAAACTCGCTGGAGGCTACCGATCTGCAGTAAGCACCTGTCTCTTTATAGATCAGGGATTGTGGGATGAAGGTTTCAAAGCGGGCAAAATGGTTGAACAGAAAGATCTCACCCTGCGCCAGCTGTCCCTCATCGTGATGCATCCTGATGTTGATGCTGAGCATCTTCTCAAGGATTGAAAAAAGCCGCACAGACCAGCTGTATGCTGAGTCGTTAATCTCTGTTTCTGGTTTGTAGTCCATGATGGCTGTAGTCTACCCGGTTCTCTAACCCTGAGGAGCTTTGTTCCTGTGTTTTGTCGATAAGCAGCGTACTCTGAAGATATATCGGCCGATAGAGGCAGGGTTTGAGTGTGGGTTGTGCCTATTGCAGTCTTTTATGTTCAATTTCCATGCATTTGGACTGCACTACGATCAGCCCTGCCTGACGTGCCTTCTCTGCTGATCTGTGGTGTGCCAACCCCAGCTGCAGCCAAATGGCCTTGGCTGATATTTTGATTGCCTCTTCAACAATGGCAGGAACTGCATCAATTTTACGGAAAATGGTAACGATATCGACCGGCTCTGGAACCTCTGCCAGGGATGGATAGCATTTCTCACCCAATATCTCATCTTTTAGTGGGTTGACAGGGATGATTTTATAGCCATGTCTCTTCAGGTAGCGTGCTACCCTGTTACTGCTGCGATCCGGTTTGTCTGACAGCCCGACAATGGCAGTCACTTTTGATTCTGATAGCAGTGTGGCAATCTCTTCTGATGGTGGATTGGAATCGGGTAACTCGCAGTTTGCATCGTCACTCATTGATGATTTCTCCCAGTTTAAAAGCCATACCGCAATGCCGTGTATAGGTTGTCATTGTTTTGAAACTGCCCAAGAAATGTCTGCTGGTCGTCACCCCAGAAAAGATTGCCGCCTACTTCAAGTGAGAGGTGATCGTCATGCTTGTAGTGCAGTCTGGCTCGCAGATAGCCATCATTATCCGATGGTGAATGGAAGCTGAAGAGTGACCAGATCAGGTTTTGATTCATGGTCAGCCAGGTCAGTCGTAACGTGTACTCCTGTCGACTGCGACGTGCCGGATATGCTCCTGCAGGCAGTGTGCGGCGGTAGTGGGCATAATCTTCCATATGTTTAAGGTAGTACTGCATGCCGAGGGTCAGGTTGGTTGCAATCTCCTGCTCATAGCCCAGGATCAGCCGTTGCTCGCTGTTGTTGATCATGGGGTTGCGGCCACTGCGGTCATCCTGCGAGTCATAGTAACCCCATTCGGCATTTGCAATGCCGCTGGCCAGTGGGCCACGGATACTGGCTCCATATACTGCCAGGTCAGGAAACAGGGCGCGCCCAGTGGTAGGGTTTAAACCACCAGGGCTTTTCCAAAAACCATTATATCCATAGAGTGCCAGCTCATAGGCGGCTATATTTTTATATAGTCTTAGTGCAAGCTCATCATCGTGCAGCCAATCATTGGGGCGATCGACTTTTGTGACAGCATCTGTGCCTGCCAGGCGGCCAAGAGTTGAGTTGAAGTAGGAGGCGCGGGAGCCATCAATATAACGGTCTGCATCAAAGCGCGGGGTGTAGACAAGATCAAGATTGACGCTCTTGTTAAACAGTGAAATCTTGATGGCATCTGATGGTGCCTTGAGATATTCAACCTCTCTCCCGATCAGAAAGGCATTCCAGTCCTTGGGGAAGAGGTCGTTGATAAAGAGCAGATCGCCCGTTCCCCAGGTTAGTATCTGTCGGCCCAGACGGATGTCCATGAATGGGGTTGGTGAGAAAACAGCATTGGCAGTGCGAAGGTCGAGCCAGCCGTTTCCATTCTCCAGGGCAATGCCTCGGTCATTTGTAACGTCGTCATAGATCAGGTCGGCCACAGCAGTGAAGGTGAAGGTGGAAAACTCTCTTTCCAGCTCAAGCTGCAGGCGCGCTTCATTGAGTGGCCTTTGTGCTTGATAAGAGTGTTTGTCAATCCATTGACCGCTTCTGAGTTCAATAAAGCCCGTTATAGTGAAAACCGGATCAATCAATGAGCCTTCGTCATTGAACCCTTTGGGAAAATCCGACTCACTGCTATCAAGTCCCATAGGAAGATCGGGTTCAGAAGAGAGATCATCCAGTCCACCAGGCAGTGCAGGCTCTTCCGCATAGGCTGCCAAAGAGTAGAGCAGAGCCAGCATGATAAAGGTATAGATCTGCATCGGTTAAGGTCTGTTATCTTAATTGTCGGCGTGGTGCCTTGCGCAGATACCGTTCGGTAAACAGCGCGTCATCCAGCCCAATATCATATTCAACCTTGCTGTACTCCATTACGGTTTTGCTGCCGGTTTTCAGGTTTTCAACGCTGGCTTTGGTTACGGTTGGATAGCCCTGAATATTCTTTACTCCCAGGGCCTTTGCTATGCGGTATTTGTTGCCTGCCTTATCAAAATATTCGACCTGTACAGGGATAAAAGTCTGTTTGTGGATGAAGGCTTTATAGTATGAAAACTCCACTGCATCGGCATCTTTTGGGCTGTTTTTTATGACATAGTAGCTTTTGGTGGTCTCTATCAATTCATGCCGGTCTTCATCCAGTCGGCGACCGGATACATCTTCGTAGAAGAAATCTGACCCGACAAAGCTGGTGCGTTTGTCAGAGGCTGCAATCCGCTTGACCAGATCCAGTGCAGGCAGATAGAGCCAGCGGTCATCATCCTGGTCAAGATGTTTCCACACCAGAAAGGCCATCTTGTTTACATCAGCCGGGCGGTGGAAGTAGATATAGAATTTCTGACCACCCAGGTAGGCATCTCCCTCAATGGCGTCGCTCTTGGCGGCATCAATTCGCAGAATGGTCAGTTGCCGTTGCCGCTCCCGCCCCTGACTGTCGGTTATGATCATCTTGACCTGGGCGCGTCCATCCTCTCCCTGGTAGTAGGTGGTCATATTGCTGCGATGCACAATCTCATCGACGGTGGGGGCGGCGACAAGTGATGCAGGCAGGATGAAAAGTAGCAGAGTGATTAGATTACGCATGGTTTGGTCTCCTGCTGTTTTTGTGAAATAGCCAGGGTTCAAAGAGTGTGATAATAGCGGGTAATATCAGCAGTGATGCGATACCCGCCAGCAACAGGATTGCAGCGATAAAGATACCGACGGTTTGGTAGGGTACCAGCGGTGCCGCCAGCAGGGGTAGAAATCCGACACCCACCACAATGGCGTTGCGTGTGATGGCGCGGGCAGGCTCTGCAAAGAGGTGGGGGAGGGCGGCTTGCCAGCTGCCATGTTGCCCCTGTAGTTGCCGGGCGCGTGACAGGAAGTGGATGGCGTAATCCACCGATAATCCAAGGCTCAGTGCGCTGAGCACGGCTATTGGCATGTCATAATCCTTGCCGACAAGACCGACGATACCGTAGATGACCCACACGGTAACGGTCAGCGGGATTATGGCAAGAAGGCCCCATAGGAGAGATCGGAACAGTACGGTCATCATAATCAGTACCACCACAAAACTTCCGGCCAGAGCCACGGCCATGCCGGCGACCATCTCCTCTTGCCAGATGACGTTGATGTAGGTGAGTCCAAACCAGCGGTGGGATAGTTCAAAAGGGGGCGGGTGGTCTTGGAAGTATCTTTTAACCTGTGCCTCTACCTCTGCCATATCCTGATTATCACCACTGGTCAGTTGTACCATCAGGGTGGCTTTTCTGTAGTCGGGTGTTACAAAGTGCCACAGATCATGCGGACGATGACTGTTCTGATAGGTAATCAGGGTCTGTGCCACCGCATTGCTGCTGTCAGGGATGCGGAAGGCCTCCTGTTTGCCCATTAGTAACGCTCGGTAGACGGTCTTTACCACGTCAGCAACTGAGCTTGATTTGCCGACTACGTCCAGTGAGGCCAGGTAGGTTTGGAGGTCGCTGATATATTGCAATACCTCTGGCTGCTTGAAGGTCTCATCCCGCTGTCGTTCATGAGCAATAAAAAGCTGTGCCTCATCCCAGGCCTCAAACATATCATCAGTGGTGCTCTCCATCTGACTGTTTATATAGTTATCCAGTGCATGCAATAGTGCTGCCTTATTTTGCACTGTAGAGGCCAATAGTGCTGTCTGATTATACAGCTGTTCAAATACAACATTGCTGTTAAGGATGCCGGTTGCTGCCAATTGATCAGTTGCCGCCTTTATTCGCTGTTGCATGGCCTGGCTATATTCTGTCACGGTATCTGTGGACTCTCCGGGTTCCAGTTCCAGATAGGCCAGATAGGTGCCACCAAAGTGCTCATTCAGTACCTTGTCGGCTATGCGGATGGGGTGGTCACTGTGAAACCATTTGATAGGATTGTCGTTGATATTAATCTGGGTGATGCCGTACAGCCCTACCGCCATTGCAGCACCAGTGCCTATCAATACCCATCGGGCATGCCGGTAGATTGACTGGCCAGAGGCATTTAAGAGACGGCTCATCAGGCCTGTATCCTGAGCATCTTCTGTCTGGTGTCCAAAGTTGGCCAGCTTCTCTTCCGGGATGAACATGATGAAGGCGGGGATAAAGGTAATGGTCCAGAACCAGGCCAGAAACACGCCTATAGCGATAAACAGTCCAAATGTCTGAACGGGAGGGATGGGTGTCATCAGCAGTGAGGCAAACCCAGCCATGGTGGTCAGGGTGGTAAAGAGCATCGGGGTGTAGAGATGCTGCATTACATAGAGAATGGTCTCACGCCGATTCTTGCGTTTTTGATACTCATCGAAAAAATCTGACAGGATGTGAATGGCATCCAGTACCGCAATGGGCATGATGAAGATCGGGATCATGGAGCTCATGATGTGGATGGTATTACCAGAGATGATCAGCAGCGCCATAGTGGCCAGTGAGCAGACCATCGCCAGGATCATTGGTGCACTGATCAGGGATAGCTTTTTGAAAAACCACCACAGCAGCAGGAAGATCACCAGCATCGCCAGTGGAGCCGAGATGGCCATCTGGTAAAACATCTCCACCCCAAAGGTGTCCTCTGCGACCGGTAGCCCGGTGATGTGAAACTCGTCGCCTGAGCCTTCCCACTCTGCAATTTTCCCCAGCAGGGCCTCACGTACCTGATAGCTGAGGTGCTTGTCGGTCAGCGGCAGGTAGAGGGCAATGGCCAGGCCATCTTCGCTTACCATAGTGCCATTGAGTAGCGGGATGCGCAGTGCCTTCTCCCGTATGGCCAGTGCCTCTTCCTGTGTGGTGGGTGGTTTTGGCATCAGCCAGTTGAAGTTCACGACCCCCATGCCGCCCTGTTCAATGCTATCCACTACGGAGGGAGCCAGAATGTCTACCTCAACGACGCCGATCTGTCTCTCCGGATTTTCCGGGTCGGGCCAGGTGATGCCCTTGGCGAATTCGGTCAACTCATGAATGCGTTGCAGTGAGGCGGGGTTGAATACGCCCTCTGGATTTTCCGGGTTGACTATTCCAACCACAACCATGTCACGTAGACTAAAGGTCTGTTTGCTTGCATTATGAAAAACCCGCACCGGCTCATCAGCAGAGAGCATGTTTTCGGGGTCGGTATCCACCTGTAGAGGGTTCAATATATTAAAGGTGGCAGGCCACAGGCTGGGCAGGAGTGCCAGCAGGATCAGCAGCAGCGTGGAGAGTGACATTGCCCAGGTAACGGATTTGGGATGGTCAACCGAGTAACGAACCAGGGGATTGCTTTTGTGCTCATTCATCTTTATATAATCCATTGGAAAACAGCGCTTGATAAGAACATTAGTATAAACTAATATTCTTATCAAGCAATTCGCAAACCCGGAGGTTGCATCATGAGTATAGAACGTATTGTACTGGCTTTTGCAGGGGGCATGATTCTTGTCAGCCTGGCTCTTTCGCAGCTGCATTCACTCAATTGGCTGTGGCTGGCTGCTTTTGTTGCTGCCAATATGTTTCAGGCTGCATTTACCCGTTTTTGCCCGCTGGCGAAGTTTCTTGAAAAGCTGGGCAAAAAACCGGGTACTGCATTTTAGGCTTGTGGTAATAGCGTTTTTAAACAGGAGGATATGATGAAAAAGATAGTGCTGTTAGGGTTGGTTGCTTGTCTCTCTGCGGCACCAGTGGTTGCAGAGGATCTCAGCTCCCGTGTTGAAGCGAGCCGTGCTGCCATTAAAGGTTTTGTCGGCAATCTTGGTGGAGAGCTCAAAGTGGCCTTGAAAAAAGGTGGGCCACTGGAGGCGATCAAGGTATGCAACAGCAAGGCGATGGGTATCAGCAAGATGCATTCTGAAAAAAATGGCTGGCATATAGGGCGTACCAGTTTGAAACCCAGAAATTTCGCCAATACCCCGGACGCCTGGGAGAGATCGGTGCTGGAGCAGTTTGAGGCCCGCAAAGCAGCGGGCGAAAGGCTGATGAAGATGGAGCATTACGAGGTGGTGACGCAGGATGAAAAACGACTCTTTCGTTATATGAAAGCGATACCTACTGCTGAGAAGCCCTGCCTGGTCTGCCATGGCTCCAGGATAGCACCGGCGATTGCTGAGGCGCTGGATAAACGCTATCCTCAGGATCAGGCGCGCGGTTACCAGGCGGGTGATATTCGTGGAGCGTTTACGATCACGCAGCCGATGTAATCCCGTTACCAGTCAAATGGCATGTCGATATATTTGATGTCGTGGCGATGGGTTCCGCTGGCCTTTCTATCCTCAAAATTAAACTCAAACCCGGAGCGGATGAAGGGGCTGGATTGATTGTGGCACTGCTGGGTGCAGGTGTTGCTGTCGGCGGAAGGCATGATCATACCGCCGATCTCCATGAACTCCTCCCGCGTATAGGTGCCACGCTTTTTCATCATCATCTCAGCATAGTGGCTGCCAGGGCCATGACACATTTCACACTGTACATCCGTCATCTCCGGAGTCTCTTCAATGCTGATAAAGCCGCCCGGCTTGCCGTAACCTGTGGTGTGACAGTGGATGCACTCCGGTGCCTTGGTGTAATCACGATTGGGATCCAGGCCTATCTGGTGCTTTGCCTTGGTGCGAACCCCCGGCTTGAGCAGCTCAAAAGCCTTCGACATCCGGGTTGCCTGCCATGATTCGAAGTGTGGCATGTGGCAAATCTTGCAGTCTTCAATGCCAATGTAGGTGGGGGCTTCGGCCTTAAACCGCTCAAGCGCGGATGGCTCATTGTCAGCAGCAGCTGATGAGTCTGTATTGGCCCAGTGTTTTTTAATGTTGCTGCCGTCAGCCGCATGGAGCCCCGCAAAGCTGAGGAGTAAAAAACAGGCAATAAATATTTTGGCTGGATTCATTGGTCTGGAACAGCTGTTAACCGATCTGCGGCCCGGCTGCGTTGACCTCTGGTGAAACCATATCGGTATATTCTGCAAAGTTCTCATGGAAGGCACGGGCCAGCTCCCTCGCTTTTGTTGCATAGGCGGCTTTGTCCTCCCAGGTATTGGCAGGGTGCAGCACATCGGATGGTACACCAGGGCAGCTCTCTGGCACTGGCAGTCCAAAGAAGGGGTCTGCAACCACACTGACATCATCCAGCTCACCGGACAGTACGGCATTCAGCATGGCGCGGGTCAGGCTGATGTCCATGCGCTTGCCTACGCCATAGGGGCCGCCTGACCAGCCGGTGTTGATCAGCCAGCAGCGAACGTCGTGGCGCTTGATCTTGTCGCCCAGCAGTCGGCCATAGACGCTGGGGTGCAGTGCCATAAACGGGGCGCCAAAGCAGGTGCTGAAGGTGGCCTGTGGCTCGGTGATGCCGCGCTCGGTTCCTGCCACCTTGGCGGTATAACCCGACAGGAAGTGGTACATCGCCTGCTCTGGGGTAAGGCGTGAAATCGGTGGGATGACACCAAAGGCATCGCAGGTCAGCATAATGATGTTCTTTGGGTGGGTGGCAATCCCGGGGTAGATGGCATTGGGGATGTGGGTGATCGGGTAGGCGGCACGGGTGTTCTCGGTAAGCTTGCTGTCATTCAGATCCAGCTGGCGCGTCTTGAAGTCCATCCCTACGTTTTCCAGGATGGTGCCAAAACGGCGTGTGGTCTCAAAGATCATCGGCTCTTTCTCTTTGGAGAGATTGATCACCTTGGCGTAGCAGCCACCCTCCAGATTAAAGATGCCGTTCTCGCCCCAGCCATGCTCATCATCGCCCACCAGTTTGCGTTGAGGGTCGGCAGAGAGGGTGGTTTTGCCGGTGCCGGAGAGGCCAAAAAAGACGGCTGAATCGCCCGCTTCTCCTACATTGGCCGAGGCATGCATCGACAGCACCTCACGCTGTGGCAGCAGGTAGTTCATCACGGAGAAGATCGATTTTTTGATCTCCCCCGCATACTGGGTGCCGCCGATCAGAATCTGGCGTCGGCCAAAATGGACAATGATAAAGGCTTCGGAGTTGGTGCCATCCACGCTGGGCACGGCATTCAGATGAGGCACATGCAGCACGGTGAAATTTGGCTCATTCACCTCTAGCTTGCGCCCAAAGTTTCCGGGGCGGATAAACATGTTGCGCGCAAAGAGTGCGTGCCAGGCATCCTGGGTGATCACCCGGATGGGCAGTTCATACGCCTTGTCCGCGCCGACCAGAAGATCCTGCACAAATATATTGCGTCCTTCCAGAAAATTACAGACACGTTGAAAGAGTTTGTCGAACTGCTCTTCTGAAAAGGGTTTGTTGACCTTGCTCCACCAGATATGTTTCTTGCTCTCTGGCTCATCTACGACAAATTTGTCATTTGGCGAGCGTCCGGTAAAGCAGCCTGTGCGGGTAACCAGTGGCCCCAGGTGAGCCAGAAACCCTTCATCACGGCGAATGGCGTTCTCATATAGCTGGCTGGTGGAGGAGTTCCAGTGGATATCGCCTAAATTGTTGAGGCCCATCTCATTGAGTACATTTTCAAGGGCACCAATTGTCATATCTTTTTCCCCATTATTGTCGGGATAATAAACGCCAAACAGGATGTTTTTTGGAGACCCTTGCATAAATTCATAAAGGCTGCACCTTGTTTTCGCGTCATGATAACACTAACAGCGAGCTGAAATTAAGGTGGGTCCGGGGGATTTCAACCGATTCCAGAATGGGTCGACCCCCTTACGATAATAATTCCTAATGCTTTTGAGATTCTGACCGCTAAACATGCATGAGTCAGTTTAATCGTATGGGCAGATGTCGGCTTGAACATTAATTTCTGGAACCTGAGGGCAATATAATGGCAAATTTTATTCAGTCAGTAGATGATCGAACCCGTCTGGCTGGCACCAATCGACTTGAGGTTCTGCTTTTTAACCTGGGCAAGGATAATAACTCGGGTCGGGTTGAAACCTATGGCGTTAATGTATTCAAGGTCAGAGAGGTGATGCTGGTTCCAGAGATCACCCAGGCTCCAGAGATGCCGCCGTCGGTTGAGGGCGTGGTCAGCCTGCGTGGTCAGGTGATTCCCGTTATTAATCTGCCAAAGTTTTGCGGTGTTCAGACGGATGATGCCCCTGCGATCCTGATTATTACGGAGTACAACAAACATGTGCAGGGTTTTCTTGTGCATGCCGTTGATATGATTGAGCGGCTTGCCTGGGAGGATGTAAAGGTTCCGCCTGCGATGATTGCGCAGCAGCATGGTGGGCTGGTTACAGCGGTAACAGAGCTTAAAGATGGCCGCCTGGTCATGATTATGGATGTTGAGATGGTGCTGGCCAAAACCGCCGGGTTTGGGGAGAGTGAAGATGAGTTCAACGGGATTCAGACATTTTCCAGAAAGGACTTTACCATCCTGTTTGCGGATGACTCTGCTGTTGCACGCAACCAGATCACGCGTACGCTGGATCACCTGGGTGCCAATTACATAAGCTGCATCAATGGGTCAGAGGCGTGGAGTAAATTGAAAGATATTGCAGACAGGGCGGAAGCTACCGGACAAGCGATAACAAATTATATCCAACTCATACTGACAGACGTTGAGATGCCGGAGATGGACGGCTATGTATTGACGAAAAAAATTAAGGCGGATGCCCGCTTCAATGGCATCCCCGTGATCATGCATTCT
Source organism: Candidatus Polarisedimenticolaceae bacterium (assembly GCA_021648685.1). GTDB lineage: Bacteria > Pseudomonadota > Gammaproteobacteria > Chromatiales > Chromatiaceae > WFXD01. The sequence continues at coordinate 14,359 of JAKISI010000027.1, read as the reverse complement.
TCACTCTCTGCGGATGCCAACAAAGAGTTGGGCAAAGGCGTGGGAGCCGATGCCTATGTGGCTAAATTTGAGCCAGTGGAGCTGGCGGCAACATTGCGTGAGCTGCTCTCATAATGGCGGTAACATCAGGCTTTCTGCAACTACCTTTGCTGAGGGGGGTTCGATATGCGGCACTACCCCCAGGCAGGGCGCACTGATGGCGGATCGCAATGTGGCTATGTTTTCATCGCGGCTCAGCATATCAGGCTCCACCACATTGGCAACCCAGCCAGCCAGTTGAATGCCGCTGGCCAGTATGCTCTCGGCGCTCAGCAGGGCATGATTGATGCAGCCCAGCCTGAGGCCAACAACCAGTATGACCGGCAGATTCAGCATCTGTACAAGATCAGCGATGGACTGCTCTCTGTTAACGGGAACCCGCCACCCCCCGGCGCCTTCTACGACAACGCAATCAGCCTGAGCCAACAGTGACCTGTAGTGGCTGCTGATGATGCCAAGATCTATCTTTTCACCCGCCTGTTCGGCCGCCAGATGGGGTGCGATGGGTGGCTCGTAAACATAGGGGTTAAGTGTGGAATAAGGTATCAGGATGCTGCCCTGAGCCTGTATCCTGATGGCATCTTCATTGTGTAGCCCCTCTGTGGTATTGGCTGCACCGGATGCTACGGGCTTCATGCCAAGCACGACCTTTCCGTGATTCTGTAGCAGCTGCATCAGCCCAAGCGTGATCTCTGTCTTGCCGCAGCCGGTATCTGTGCCGGTAATGAAGTAGCCATTTCTCATAACCGGCTCCGTACCAGCTCATCTACCGAGACCTCTCGCTTCGCCCTGCTGTGCAGCTCAGGTGCCCAGGCGTGACCATAGACCACCTCATAGCTGGCTGGCAGCAGACCATCGATGCGAAATGCTTCGTAGGCCTTGATCATCGCCTGCATCCGCCCTTTGCCGGTCAGACCCCGCTGGCGGTGGGTGGTGACATTGTGCGCGCCGATCATCTTGAGATCCCGCATCAGCCCCGATACCTCACCATAGGTCAGAGTCAGACGATCCACATCAATCACGGGATCGGCAAAGCGGGCGTGGATCAGCGCATCTCCCACGTCATGCATGTCAGGAAAGGGGCTGACGTGGCTGTGGCCATCCACCGCCTCCCAGGCCTGGCGCAGCTCTTTGAGCGTATCCAGCCCAAAGGTGGTAAACATCAGCAGACCGCCGGGGCGCAATACGCGTAGAAATTCCCGAAATGTACCCTCAAGATCGGTACACCACTGGATAGCGGCGTTGGAGTAGATGAGGTCTATGCTGTTATCCCTGAAAGGGAGCTGCTCGGCATCACCGCAGAGACAAGCAGGTTTGCGCAGCCAGCTGCCGCGCTTGCGGGTGTGATGCAGCATCGGCAGGGCAAAATCGAGCGCCACGACCTGTGCCTTTTTGTAGCGTTTGGCCAGTGCCGCAGTTGCTACCCCGGTGCCGCAACCAATATCCAGCACCACTTCGGGTTGCAGTTTGACCAGATCCAGCCGTTCCAGCATGCACTCGCCGGTCTGGCGTTGCAGCACGGCGGCATCGTCATAGGTATCTGCGGCTCGCTCAAAGGCTCGTCGTGCCTGTTGTTTGTCGATTGGCGGCGGTTGTTCACTCATGCGATGATTCCAGAAATTGTTCCAGTGCTGAGATGGATTCAGCAGGGTGTGACAAAAAAGGGGCGTGGCCGCTACCCGGCAGCCGTTTGATCTTTGCGCTGGGCAGCAGCTGACGGATATCCTCTGCCACACTGGCGGGTGTCAAAGTGTCACGTTCGCCCAGTAGCCACAGCGTAGGGCATTGCAGTTGTGAGAGCTGCCGCCGCAGGTCGCTCTTCCGCAGCAGATGCAGCCCCCGATCCAGTGCATCAGGATGGGCAATGGGGCGCTGGCTGAGATCCTGCCGCAGCCGCCGCAGGGTGGATTTGGCCTCTGTGGAACCCCTCACTTGTAGCGCCAGAAAACGCTCCAGGGTCTTTTGTGGATCACGGCAGAGGGTGTCGGCAAAGCTGGAGAGGGAGCCACGGACTACCGCGTGCGGCCAATCATCACTCTGAGTAAAGCGGGGAGTGGAGGCGACCAGCATCAATTTAGAGATGCGGTGAGGTACGCAAAGTGCGGCCTGGGTGGCGATTAGCCCACCCAGTGACCAGCCGACCCAGGCCGCCTGCTCCGGTGCAACAGTCAGGCAGGCGTTGGCCCAATCCTGCAAACTGTGCAGCACTTCAGCAGAGTAGGGGCTGTGGCCGTGCCCCGGCAGCTCGATGGTGGTGATGCGATAGCGGCTGCTCAGCGTCTCTGCCACCGCCTCCCAGACGGCGCCGTTCATGCCCCAGCCGTGCAGCAGCACCAGATCTGCCCCGCTGCCGATGGTTTCGGTGTGCAGATTTACACGGTTCATGCCAATGCATCCAGCAGCCGGTCGATATGTTCATCCTGGTGCAGAGCAGAGAAGGTGATGCGCAGTCGTGCGCCCCCTTCCGGTACGGTCGGGGGGCGAATGGCGCTGACCAGAATACCTTGCTTTTCCAGCTTCTGACTCCAGGCCAGCGCCTGCTCCGCAGAGCCTGCCAATAGCGGTTGAATCGGGGTGATAGAGTCCATCAGCGGTAGCTCCAGCTGTTTGGCGCCGCTGCGAAAACGCGCTACCAGCGCCTGCAACCGTTCGCGTCGCCATGCATCGCTACGCACCAGTTTCAGGCTGGCGCGGGTGGCCTCAGCCACGGCAGGCGGCAGGGCGGTGGTGTAGATGTAGCTGCGCGCCTGCTGGATCAGCGTTTCGATCACGGCTTCCGAACCGGCAACAAAGGCTCCAAAGGTGCCGAAGGCCTTGCCCAGGGTGCCCATCAATATCGGTACGTCATCCTGATTGAGGCCAAGATGAGCCAGGCAGCCGCCACCCTCTTTTCCCAGCACCCCCAAACCGTGGGCATCATCGACCATCAGCCAGCCATCATTTGCTTTGGCGGCGTTGGCCAGTTCAGCGAGTGGTGCAATATCGCCATCCATGCTGAAAACCCCATCGGTTACGATCAGCTTTTCACCCTGAGCGGCTTTCAGTTGATCTGCCAGATGTGCTGCATCGGCATGGGGGTAGCGTTTCAGTCGGGCGCGGGAGAGGATGCCGCCATCAATCAGTGAAGCGTGGTTGAGCCGGTCTTGAAAAACCGTGTCGCCGCGCCCCAGCAGTGCTGAGATAACGCCAATATTGGCCATATAGCCGGTGGAGAAGAGCAGCGCACGGGGGCGGCCTGTAAACTCTGCCAGCTCCTCTTCCAATGCGTGGTGGGCGTTGCTGTGACCAATAACCAGGTGGGCGGCACCGCTGCCGACGCCGTATCGGTCAGCCCCTTTTTGCAGGGCGGCAATGACCTTGGGGTGTGCTGCTAGACCCAGATAGTCATTGCTGCAGAAGCTGAGCAGGGTGCGGCCATCGACCTGTAGCTCGGCGGTCTGTGCGCAGGAGAGCTGTCGACGTGAGCGGTAGAGATGTGCTGTACGCCGTCTCTCCAGTTCTGCTGCCAGATCCTTCATCTCAATCAGCTATTGGCCGTACTCTCTGCAAACCGAATCCCCAGCCGCTTGAAGAGCTGCCGGTCTTCATCGGCCTCAGTGTTGCCTGTGGTGAGCAGCCGTTCGCCGTAGAAGATGGAGTTGGCTCCAGCCAGAAAGCAGAGTGCCTGTAGTTCATCGCTCATATTGCTGCGACCGGCTGAGAGGCGCACATGCGACTGCGGCATAATCAGCCGAGCCACCGCCACGGTGCGGACGAATTCGAAGGGGTCGAGGTCATCTGCGCCAAACAGCGGGGTGCCTTCGATCTGCACCAGCAGGTTGATTGGCACCGATTGCGGGTGCTGTGGCAGGTTGGCCAGCTGCTGCAACATGGAGGCACGATCCCGGCGGCTTTCGCCCAGCCCCAGAATGCCGCCGCTACAGATGTTGATCTCCTGCTTGCGGATGCGGGCCAGGGTGTCGAGCCGATCCTGATAGGTACGGGTGGTGACCACTTCGCCATAAAACTCAGGGGAGGTATCCAGGTTGTGGTTGTAGTAGTCCAGCCCGGCATCCTTGAGTCTGGCGGCCTGCTCATCGGTCAGCATGCCCAGCGTGAGGCAGGTCTCCATGCCGAGGTCATGCACCGCGCCGACCATCTCGATGACGTGATCCAGATTCCTGTCGGTTGGGTTGCGCCAGGCGGCTCCCATGCAGAAGCGGCTGGCCCCCTTCTCTTTTGCAATATTGGCGGCCTTGACCACATCTTCGACCGGCAGCAGCTTCTCCGGCTCCAGCTCGGTGCTGTATTTGCTGCTTTGCGAGCAGTAGCCACAATCCTCAGAGCAGGCGCCGGTCTTGATGCTGATCAGGCTGGAGGCCTGTACGGCATTGGGGTCAAAGTGTGCCCGGTGAGCGCTCTGTGCCTGAAACAGCAGGTCGTTGAAGGGTTGATCCAGCAGGGCCTGGATCTCATCCAGAGACCAGTCGTGTCGCAGTGGGTAGTCGGTCATAATAGGTTCTTGTATCGGCAGCAAAAAAGCGGGGTCATCTTAATGGATGGGAATCCCCTGTCAACTTTGGTGGATATGGATGGTTTACAACTGGCATAAAAAGATACAGATGATGGCCTATCCGGCATGCTGTACCCTCTGTGGTGCGGCAGGGGATGATGGGGTGGATCTCTGTCTGGGCTGCCGGGATGATCTGCCGTTCAACCGACATGCCTGCCAGCGGTGTGCATTGCCGTTGCCGGATGCTGCGCCTGAAGGCTCTCTTTGTGGGCAGTGTCAAAAAGAGCCGCCGAAGTTTGACCGCTGCTATGTGCCATTGCGATATGCCTACCCGCTGGATCATCTGATCAGCAACTTCAAGTTCCGCAGCAAGCTGGCGCAGGGTCAGCTGCTTGCGGGATTGATGGTGGACTTTCTGCTGCAACAGCCCTGTGAGCTGCCGGAGCTGATTATCCCGGTTCCGCTGCATGCTTCACGATTGAGGGAGCGCGGTTTTAATCAGGCCCTGGAGCTGGCCCGCCCGCTGGCGAACCGTTTTGGGCTTCCCATTGATAGTCAGGTGGTGGTGCGTAACCGCGCCACATCATCGCAGATGGAGCTGAGCAAAAAGGCGCGGCGCAGGAATCTTCGAGGCGCCTTTGAACTCGCTGGCCCACTGGCGGCACGGCATATCGCCATTATCGATGATGTGGTTACTACAGGCAGCACAGTCAATGAGCTGGCGGTGATTTTGCGCCGAGGCGGGGCCGAAAAGATCGATGTCTGGGCAGTAGCCCGAAGAGCAGACGGCCAGTGAGGGTTTATCGCTCCAGGGTGACCAGAATACGTCGGTTAATGGCGCGACCGGCTGGGGTTCTGTTACTGCTTTGGGGTTTTCGCTCGCCATAGGATTTGAGTGTGATCATCTTCTCTGCAACACCTTTTGCCAGCAGATACTGCTTGAAGGCCTCGGCGCGGCGCTGTCCCAGCGTGCGGTTATAGCGATTTCTGCCCACGTTATCGGTATGCCCATCGATCCTGACCCTGCGAATATTGTTGTTCTCCTGAATGAACTCAACCAGCTGGTCGGCACGCTGCATAGCCTCTGGCAGCAGGGTGCTGCTGCCAAAATCAAACTGGAGCTGGCTTTGACGGATCTGTGAATAGCTGTAGGGCAGCAGGTTGGTGATGCAGGTGGTAAATTCCGTTTGTGCAGGCTTCAGCCACACAGGAGAGACCGCTGTCAGCCGCTCTGTCTGGCGCTCCCCGGCACCAATAGCCTTGAAGATTGGGGTCATGCCCTGTACCAACTCATTGAAGAGCTGCAGTGACTGCTTGCCATCAAGCACTATCTTGCGCTCTCCCTCGGTCGTGGGGATCTGCAGCAGGATCTTACTCTGTACACCATGTTTCCAGGCAGGGGCAACAGAGTGCAGCTCTATCCTCTGCGTGGTGGGAAACGGCATGGATGGGCTGAGGCTGAAGATAAGCGCCTCCCCGGCATTTTTGGTAAACAGTGCCTGACCATATCCGGGTATCTTGTGGCGCAGGGCGCACTGCATACGTGAGCTGCTGGTTCCCCATTGTGACTCATGCAGCGTGGCACCATAGCGTGCGATCTGTGCATTGGCCTGGGTGCAGGCCATGAGCAGAAAGAGGAGCGCGGGCAGCTGTTGGGTTTTACTCATAATGCGCGGATAAGTGGGAGCCGTTGTCTGTTTAGTTCGTCTTGTGCAGATAGAACTTTAGCAGTTTCTGAATAAGTCTTATGACGGCCTGGTGTGGTTCTGTCAGGATTTTTTACACCTGATAATTCAGGGGAAACGGGCACTGAGAATGAGATAAAAAGATTGGGGGTCGATCCCTTTATTTATGAGTGTATTCACCAGGGTTCGGGTTTTTTCTCAAACTAATATATTTTTAACCTATTAATATATCTATGGAAATTACGCTTTAGTCGGTTGGTCGCTCCCCGGCACAAGGCGAGCATCTGCAAATGGCAACTGTCTGAATTCTTTGGGTTTCAGCGCAATTCAAGGCGCAGGAGCCAGGGAGGAGTGATTGTTTTTTGTACAGGTTGAGAGATCTAAGTGTCAGTTTTTTTTACACTTGCCTATCTTAATGAGGCAGATGGTTTCAGTGGGCAGATCCAGGGGGTGGCTGCCTTTTATGGTGGTTATTAGCTTACAGCCAAGGCTTTTTATAGATTAAAAACCATGTAACATTTTGAATTATATCTTGATAATAGTCAGAATGAGCATGGTGTTCAGTGAGTGCAGAAGACAAAGCCTGCTCTAATACATCGGCTCTGGGTACTAAAAACAGAGTTCTGGCCTGCTTCGTGCATATCGCAATCGTAACGCCGCAGTTGAAGCAGGGCAGGCTGCGGGACGGATAACCAATAATAGTATTGTGTAAGGAGTGTAACACCATGAAATTTCGTAAATTGCCACTTGCGGCTGCCATCGTTGTAGCCATGGGAAGCAGCTCAGCAGTCTATGCTGTGGCAGAGCTTGAACCTAATAACGCTTTTACAGAGATAGACGTGCTTGCCCCAGGTGTATGGGACTACCAGGGCGAATTGAGCCTTGGAACCCCGGTTGACTGGGGCGGTGGCTCAGGTGCTGGATCTATTGATCCCTTCTTCTCTGCCAGTGGAACCTTGGCCGAAGGCGCTGTTGATTACTTCAATGTGAGTGGTTTGAATGAAGGTGATGATATACAGATCTTTCTCAACAATGCGCCAGAGGGCTCAACCAATAACCCCGATACGGTGCTTGGTGTATTTGATGCTGCTGGGGCATTCATAGCATCTGATAGCAGTTACAGCACCGAGCAGTTTTTGTGGGGCAATACCTTTGTCAGCCCTGCCGGGAATCTTGATATCAGGGTAACCGGCTGGCCCGATGATGACTTTGATGGAAATTCTGCTGCTGGAACCCCTCATGCCCAATCAGGTGACTATGCGCTCAGCGTCTTTGTCAATGCGCCAGGGGTTGACCCATGGGGTAATGTAGTCGGCGATGGGCCTAATGGCGACTGGTGGGGTGGTGAGTTGGATGGCGAGTTTGGTCAACTGATTGAAGGAGATGTCGACTTCGTCCAATTTACCGGCCTGACCCCGGGCGAAATGTTTAGAGTTGAGCTGTTTCCAACAGCCCCAGACCCGACCGCCCCCTTACCTGATGAGCAGGATTCCCTTTTCCTCACTGGCGGCATGATCGGCCTGTTTGATGATGGCGGCACACTGGTAGCTGCCGATAAGGGATGGGACGGATCAACCGTGCTGGGTGGCATTGTACCCAGCAGCGGTACGGTCAATGTTGCTGTTACCGGGGTTAACGATGATGGCGGCTGGGGCGATGATGGCGAGGCATTCAATGGAACAAGCGCTTGGCAGGATACAGGTGCCTATGATTTGGCCCTGGAGACCTTCAATCTTGCTGACCCTGGGGTTGATATTGGCGATATTGTAGTGCTGCCGGATGCTCCGGGTGCAGGCAACCCTTGTGGTACTGATGCGGGCTGCTTTGGCTTTGGTGACCTCGTGGTCGAAGATGGAGAGATCGTCAACCTCGATCCGAATGTGGCGATAGGTTACGAATTTAATATCGTCACAGGGCTAGGCCTCTTTGAATCCGTTCTGCTCCCCTCAGTGGGTGCTGATACGGAGTTCTGGGTCAGTGTCGCTGGCTGTGGAACGGCTGATGGATTTGCTGCCACCGCAGGCACGCTGTACAACTTTGTGACGGAATGCGGCAATAATGTAGATATGTTTACGGTTGAAGAGATCGATGTAAATGAAGGGCTGGATCCAACCGATCCAATAGCCTTTGTCACCCAGGTGACATTCAGCCAACAGGGAACCTACGGTGTAACCATGACGCCGCAAACAGTCTGGGTACCTGGTAATAATGCCGTGCCAGAGCCAGCTATCCTCGCGCTTTTTAGTGTGGGTCTGGCCGGCTTCGGCTTTGCAGGAAGGCGCAGAAAGAGAGGTTAGCCCTGCTGGTTTCTATAATGATAAAAACAGCGTATTAAAACTGATGAGGCGGTCAAATGACCGCCTCTTTTTTTGCTCTTATGAAAAAGCTGCTAAAGGCTATTTTTTTGCTAGGGTAATCAAGAGCATGTAGATCGTTGTTTGATTTGGTAACCCGGTGACCTTTAATTTGTGTTGTGTCTGGAAGGCCTCCAGTGCCTTGCGTGTTCCAGGGCCAAACTGCCCATCGGCAGCGCCTGTGTAAAACCCCAGGTTGGCCAGTTTGGTTTGAATGCGCCGCAGGGTCTCCTGGTACAGAAGAGCCTCCTCTTCGCCACTCTTTGCTTTTACCAGCATGCTCATCTCGCGCAAGCGTTCTGCTCTCAAGCCTTCGGTCATCGCCCTGACAGCAATATGAATCTGCTGCTTGGGGTTTGCCTTACAGTGTGTCTCCAGCAGGGCATTGAGCAGTTTGGAGTTTTGCCACGCCACCAGGTCATAGGTTTCGTCTGCGTATTGATTGGCGGCGGTGAGATACCCGTTTAACCAGCCCGCAATCAGGTAATAGGGTTCACTGCGCTTGCCGCGCTCTTCAAGGTAGCGTTCACAGCTTGCGGTACCTGCGCCTTTAATGGCGAAGCGGCCATCCTTGTCAGCCCCCAGTGCAGCAAAGGGTGCTGTACATATCAGCAGGGCAAGGGCTGTTTTTTTCATTTTATTCATGTTGCTCTCCGGTACGGTAGCCAAAACTCAAGAGCTAATGATAACAAGCCGGGCAGTTGCTAACCATATAAGGGCTCTGCTTAAAAATGCTATTTTACGGCTTTGTCTTGTGCGGCTTTCTGGCGTTTTAGCTCCTGGATGGCCTCGTTTAGATAGGGTTTGTCCCGCTGGCTGGCATAGATGCCGGGAAACAGCACGCCTTTTAGAATTACCTCTGCTTCATTAAATTTTTCTAAAATTATGGCAAAGCGTTCGTTGTTTGAGAGGCGGGTATTGTCAATCAGCGGGAAGTTAAAATAGTCTAACCTGAAGTCGATTTTTGTAGGTTCTTCTGTAGGCCTGTTGAGGTTCTCAATGATGAGATTGATTTGCACAGATTTTTTTTCATAACTGGCATTTCTCAGCTCTATGGTAACCGAGCGCATTGGCTTGCATTTATTGCTCTTGCGGTCGGCCTCGGTACAAAGTGGGAGTGTATTGAGTGGGGTTCTGACGGGGTTGTATAACGGGTCATCGTATGGCCAGGTATATTGCCACTCCTCGCTTGGTTGAACGCCCTGTTGTTTGATTTTCTCATAGGGGATTCGTATGGTGAGAATCTCTCCTTTTGGCCCAACAGTGGATAGCTGTGCGCTGGCAACCCTTTTGGCCAGCCCGTGCAGTCGTTTGTGATGCGTATTCGATGTGGCCCTCCAATCTTCAAACAGATCTTTATGCGCTTTCAATATGCCTTTGATATCTTTTGATACCTCGCCAAACAGTGGGCCAAGGCTTAGTGAATCTCCAAAGTTCAGGGCCAGCATCTCCAGCTTGAGCAGTTTCTTGGATATACTGTTCTCGATAACGGCAGCCGTTGCGGGCTGGTCAGCTTTGGCAGTGATCCTGTCGGTGAAAAAGCCGTCCATGATCTCTTTAAACATATCCTTTCGCAGAGAGCTCTCTGCGGCTTCCCTGCTGCTGAGCAGTTGCGTATAGAGCCTTGCATCTTGCTCTATGGCATTGATCTCTGTCAGTGTGCTTTGCCCAAAATAGCCAATCAGTGCGATGGTAAGTGCAGTTAATGCAGCAGAGATGGGCCGCGCAAGAATTTCAATAATGTCCCATTTATCTTTACCCGGCTTGCTCTCTGCCGGTGCATTTTCCGGTGGTGTTGCAGAGTTTCCTTCTTTATCCATATCCCGGCTGCCGTTATCTTAGTTTAGATGGCTGTTCAGCGAAGAAGCAGTGTTAATGCATCTGGTGTTTTATACAGTTCGATGTTGATGTCTTTGCTGCCGCTGCCAGAGTAAACCGTGACAGGTGCTGTCTGTTGAGGTGAAACTTCCACGCTGAGTTGGCAGTTTTGTTTGGCAGGAAGTTTGGTCAGGCGGTAACGACCATATTGGTCTACTGTGGTCTGCTGAGGCTGGGCGGTGGGGCAGGCGATATGTACGACTGCGCCAGCTGCGGGCGCGGCGCTTTGTGCAGTCCAGACGCGGCCATATAAGTCCGCAGCGGAGCTGGGAAAGGCGACTGCCAAAAGGAACGGGATAATCGCTTTTTTCATGGTCATCGTATCTCCATTCTAATGCAGTTCAGAGAGGTTAATCCATCTTCGCGATTTTACTGACAATAATGCCTTAAAAAGCAGATAGTTAGCCTGTGCGCGGCGCCTCTTATGGCGCTACAGATCTAACTGTTTTGTTTTTTGGAAGATCAGGCCGCTGTTTTTTCCTATCACCACGCTCCAGATGAGAACAAATCCCATTTGTAGCGTTCCACCGGGCATACGAACCCCTACCGCTTGATCATCGGTGGTTTTTTCTATCACTTGGTGGTGCAGGATGAAACGGGATCGGTCTTCGATGATGTTAACCCGTAGCCCCGGTTCCACCGGTACATAAAAGTCTTCACCCAATATGGGTTTATATACCATCTTCTTGGTTTTACTGTCCTGATACCGGTAGGTTACTTTGCCATCTTCGCAGGCGACAATATGTTTCTCCTGGATAACACCACGATAGAGATAGCGACCCAGAAAAGGGGAGAAGAGTGCCATCAGGCTGCTGAACGATGCCAGCTTCACCCAGGCCGGTGCCCGTGGTGATGACACATTGGTTGCCCTCTGTCTCCGGGCTGTCTGCTTGCAGGGTGTGGAAGGCATTTTCAGCCAGTGCGGGGATGCCTCAGACAACAGCTTCCAGATCGTTGGTCAGCCAGACCTTTGTGATGCGCACCCCATGCTCAAGGTCTGCAGCATTGACCTGCCAGGGTAGATTGGTGGTTTTGACGCAGCGGTTTTTGATTGGGCCTGCAATGCCAAAACAAGTATGTTTGCAGACATCCTCCCAGGCGGCTGATGTAGTGGGCGACAACCTCATCCAGAGATGAGCAGTTGTTGCTGCCAAATACTGTTAGAGATGAGGGCTGGAGCTGCCCGGTCTCAGTATCAAAAACTGCAAGATGGGTGTTGGCGCCGCCGATATCTCCAGTGAGTATTTTCAGTCTGTCGCTCTCATTTTTTGGTTTGCATGTAGTGGACAAATAGCACTGGACTCAGTTGCTGTAGCTTTCTGCGTAATGGGATGCTGATGGCGTTGAGTGCTGTTGTGTCAGGGGTGGTTTTCTGGTGCAGGCTGTATATTATCTGATAAGTCTGGATGCTGGTGAGTTGGTGTTCAATATTGGGTTGTGGCAGTTGGTGGATCAATCCGGGGTGTCTCATGAGATACCAGGCGGGGAATAGCTCATTGGGCAGCTCAGGCTCCAGTGCCAGAAAGTCATTCCAGGCTAGCTGCTGCGGGGGAGCAGCCCGGCGGCCAATGGCATCGGCAGCATTAGGAAACTGCCAGCAGAGCTGAAAATAGGCATGCAGGGCGGTGGGCTTGTCATGCAACTGCTCACAGGCTTTTGCATAACGCCAGAGTAGATCAAGCTGCTGCTGCCAACCGGGTTCTGCCTGAATTGCCGTGATTGCCTGCTGCCACTCAAAGGCTCTGCTGGCGGTATAGCTGGCGTGCAGCTTTGGCTGTTTGGGGTCAAATGAGTGCCCATGCAGTGCAGTAGTGAGATGCCGCCAGTGTGGAACCAGCAGGTTGTGGCTGCCAGATCCCAGCTCATCTTCAGCCAGCGGCGTAAGTTCATTTTCGATCTGATCCAAGCGTGCTGCCGGATTGCCGATGGGGCTTTGCAGTAGCTGATCTGCCTCTGTCAGGCGTTCCAACGAGCCAAGTCTGGAGTGATCTGGGTCGGCATCAAACAGCAATTGAATCAGCCGTCTGGCTTCATCACTGTCCCGATTGATCAGGGCTTGTGCTGTTCGGTTGGCCAGATTGCTGGCGGTGGCATCCATAAACAGATCGAGCTGCGCTTGCTCTTCAGCTTTGCCGTATCGGGTGTGGAACAGCTCTGCGCGGGTGAGGTTTTGGCTAAAACTCAACGTTTGGCTGCTGTTACTGCCCCAGGGGTTGTAGGTCAACAGTTTGGGGGCTAATTTGAGGGCGGTTACATATGCTTTGGCTTGCGTGAGCATCTGGCTAATCTGCTCAGGGTCACCAAACAGCACCGCTTCCAAATGCGGAATATTGCCAGAACGCCAGGCCTCATAGTCGCTGTAATCCAACTGTCCCTTGGCTAGCAGGAGGTTTAGCGGGGTGTATGTGCCTTGCTCTAAGAGAAGCTGGTCAATGCAGTCGTGAAGCGGGTTGTTCATGGGGGGGATGATACCAATTGATCTCTTTGGGATCATGCTGCAAATGCTGTTACGCTATCTACAGTTTCCAGCCGCATCTGCACAGAAAAATCCAAATGGCCACCTACTCCATATCAAGCAAAGAGATCAACAGACGCAAGCGCCGTCCATTTCTGTGGGCATTGGTGGGGCCGTTGGTGGGCATGGCAGATTATGGTCGCAACCCGGACTCCCCCGAAATGGCATTTGCATTCGGTGCATTGGTTGCCCTGCTGATCGCCTTTTTTCACTGGAAAAAAAGTCAGCCATTCCTCTATTGGGCGCAGGCGCATAGCTTTCATATAGAGTCAGACCACTTCATTATTCAAGATATGAATAGCAGAGTCAGCATACCTTTTGCCTCCATAAGACGAGTGCTTGTGAAGGGTGAGAAAGGGGCAGAGGAGAGTGTGGCGCTGGTGCGTGAAAAAAATCTGGTTTATGAGCTGCCGCTGTATGATGACTTTGATGCGCTTATGAGTGAGCTGGAGGCAAAACTTGATCCTCAGATATTTGTGTATGGAAAGGTGGAGGCCTGAATCGGCTGTGGCAAGAGCTGTTTTGAAAAAAAGCCATTACTCCCATCTGCCTAAGAGATATTCCAGATCTTCTTCAGACCACTGTAACTTAACCCATCTTCCGATTTCACTGGCAACAATGCTTTAAAAAAAACAGATAGTTAGCCTGCACGCAGCGCCTCTTATGGCACTACAGGTTTAACGGTTTTGTTTTTTGGAAGATCAGGCCGCTGTTTTTTGAACGGAGCCAGGTTGCGAAGAGATACCCAAGGCGTCATAAATCACCTTCTGATGCGGCTCTGCACGCGTGGCCTTGTGGATATGCAGTCGCTTGCCCGCTTCACAGGATAAGCTCACGGTAATGCGCTGCTGGTTCTCCAGCTTTTGACGGATCGTCTCCCAACTGTCGTGGATGCCTTGTGCTTTCAGTTGGGTTCGAATGAGATGCACCAGATGGTAGGCCAGCAAGGTGATAAAGAGGTGGCCTTCTACCAAAGCGCTCACTGAAGCGATCCTGTATCGCCTGTTCTTTTTGCTCACGGGCCTGGAAGTGGCAATAAAGTTCCACTTCACCCGTCTCTGTGACAACGCGTTGAACAGTAACCTTCTGCCCCGGACACTCTTTGACGGTAATGGCTTGTGTCCGTCGCAATGCTGGCATCTATCACCACAACCTGGCCTTTTCTACACTGTAGCGCCGAGCATCGCCTCCAGGCTCTCAGGCTCACTGACGTTGCCCGGGAAGAGCTGACTACGACGCGGAAAGCCGCTGCCATCCAGTACCAGTTTCAGGAGTGTAGTAAGGAGCTGTCAGAAACAGTGATAGGTTGTGCTATTGAGGTGCATCGTACATTGGGTGCTGGATTGTTAGAAAACACCTATGAGAAATGTTTGGCTTATGAACTAAGCATGAAGGA
>JAKISI010000026.1 GCA_021648685.1 Candidatus Polarisedimenticolaceae bacterium | reverse complement strand
TGGCTAAGATGCATTAAGGCTGGTTCTCCGGTTGATTGTTGTTGGTTAGGCGACTTGCATCATATCACCAGAACCAGCCTTATTTTCTTTTTATATCAACTGTTTATGCCTTATCCAAGTGCCATTCAGAACTGACCCCTTTCTTTCCTTTCTTTCTGCTTTCTTTTTTGCCTTTCTTTCTGATCACGCAGTTGATCGATACCTTTGTTGAGGCCGAGCAGCTAAAGCAAAAAGCCAATGCCACCGGATAACGGGAGATGACTATGGAACAGATTGCTAATCTACATATTGAGAAATTGCCAGAGGGTGTTTATCTGGCCACCAGTGACGATATTCCGGGTCTGGTCGCTCAGGGACGCACCATCACCGAGACACTGGAGATCGCCCACGATGTCGCCAAGAAACTGCTAGAGGCGCAGGCTGAACGGCATCAACAGACCAAGCTAACATCGACCAAAGATTCATTTGATTATCCGTTAATTCTGGGCACCTGATGGGCAGGCTGGCGGGATTCAAGTACCGGCAGATTATCAAGAAACTCAAAAAACTGGGGTTCGAGTTTGACCGTCAGGCTGCCGGGTCTCATGAAATCTGGTTTAACCCGACAACAAACAAGTACACCACTATTCCCAATCATCCGGGCGATATGCCGGAGGGGACGCTGAAGGCCAATCCTCAAACAGACAGGGATAAGAACCGAGCAGTTTTTGAAGACTTAACGACCAAGCCCCACGAAGGCGGGGCTTGGGTGAGGTGTTCGCTGTTAGAACTAAAATAGATCAATCTTGGTTTTCTATCGAGACCTTATTTAGCCAATCGGTATTGTGTCCCCTGATTTCGGATTTCGGATTTCGGAATTTTATTTCAGATAGTGCTGTCATGGCTTTATAACCCCATGATTCTTGGTTGAATAATCCCTCTGCATGAGGGGCTGAGGTTGCATTTTAATTTACTTGGGCACTGGAGAGGATTGATCTGTTTTCTCCGCGATAGCAATTTCGTCCAACAATTAGATCCAACGGACACCGTTTTCAGTTAAATTTAAAGTTCTCAGTGGCGGTACTGCGCCGCTGAGCATTACATTATGCAAAAACAAACACAACGTGTGCACCAGTTGATTTGTGGTGGTTGCGCAGATATAGTCTTAGGAATATTTATGCAGATAAAATTCAAGGAGATACCAATGAGAACTAAATCATTTGCAGGAATGGTGGTTATGCTATCGGTAACTGGGTGTGCAATAGGCCCAACCTCTCAGGTGCCAATAGCAACAACTTATGAATATACAACCCAGCAAAAAATGCAAGCCGCACACCATTGGGATGTGTTGGCAGAAGATGTTGCTCTTAGATTAAAAGAGCACATTAATGAATTATCTGTTGCAGGTCGTACAATCAATGTTATTTCAGATAATAACTCACCTTTTCATGATGCATTTGAAGATCTTTTGATTACGCAAATGGTAAATCAGGGTTTAGATATCAGAGATAATAATCATGGGGCGCTAAAGTTAAAATTTAATACACAAGTAATTAGGCACAGTGATCGCGGTTACATTCGTGAAAAAGCAGGGTTATTTACTACGGCTGCGCTAGTTGGAACAGGGGTATGGGCAGCCATTAATGTTGTCAATGGCAAAAGAGATGCAGGGATTGCTGGAGCACTTATCGGTAGTGGTGTTATAGCAGATCTGTTCACTGGGGATATTGCTACAATATCAAACAAAGAGGTGATTATTAATGTTTCACTAATGGATGGTGATAAATACATAATGCGAAAAACCGGCATTTATTATATAAATGAACCTGATGATTCTCATTATACGAAGCAGTACATTCCAGTTTCCTCTGAAATTCCAGTTGTCTCTGAGTGGGAGTAAAGGATAGTGAAAAAAAATACTCATTTTATCTTTGGAGTAGTTGTATTGTTGCTTATAGGTTTGGCTGGTTGTACAGATCAAAATAGGGTTAAGCCTGCTATTAAAGATGCAAATTTGATAGCAATAAATTATGCAGCAGCAGATAATTTAATTGCTTCAGCTGCTGGCGTTTTAACTACATCACAGCCACTTCTAATTACCAGTTTTGTTAATATAGATGACTTAAGGGCATCCTCAACTTTTGGCCGCATAACTTCTGAGCAGATAGGTTCCAGGTTTAGTCAGAGTGGCTATCCAGTGATTGAAATGAAGCTTAGAAGCAGTGTGTTTATCAAAGAACAATCAGGTGAGTTTATACTGTCCAGAGTATTAAAATCATTGAGTACATCACATGATGCACAGGCTGTTCTTGCGGGCACATATGCGGTTGGATCAAATGTGGTGTATGTTACATCTAAACTTATCAGGACATCTGACGGGGTTATACTTTCCTCATATGACTATACTTTGCCAATGGGGCCGGATACAGCAAAATTGTTGCGAATGGGGCGTTAAGATACATGGCCGCAAGTAAGCATTGACCGCGCAAATAAAGGCTCTTATTAGAGCCTTTATTTGTATGCGGTAGAATTTTATTTAAGTAACGACTTTCAGTCGCTCTGAAAACAACCTATGGACTTTTAGTCCATAGTCGTTGAGTTAAGTGTAGAGAATATAGATTATGAGCATAATAAAATAAATCAACCTGACATTTTGTTCGCTAGCGCTCTCAAAAAGCAGGTTGTTTATAACATTAGCGGTGTAAAACACGTAACGTTTGAGTTAAACGATACGTGTTTTTGGTGTAGATGAGCTGATATGCTAAAATTTAGAGAGTTCAATTCTCTGGAGGTATTATGTCAGCTGCATTTAATCAAGTTATTGAAAGTATTAGAGAGCTTTCGTCTGATGAAAGAGCTTTAGTGGCACATTGCCTCATTTCATCGCTAGAATCAAAGCAAGATGATGGCGTTGATGAGGCTTGGGCAAAGCTAGCAGAAAAGCGATATTGTGAGCTTGAATCTGGAGCAGTAAAAGGTATTTCATGGCAAGAAATTAAAAACCGGGTAAAAGGCTAGAATGCTAAAAATCGTATTCCATCCTGATGTTATTACGGAGATCGAGGTCTCATATGCATGGTATCAAAATCAAGCAGAAGGATTAGGTGATGATTTTTTGCATGAATTTAGAATCAGCTTATGAAACAATTGTAAGTCTTCCTGATATTTGGCCGAAATTCCAGAAAAACTTTCGTAGATTTTTACTAAGTAAATTTCCCTTCTCAGTAATTTACCGTATAAATAATCAATCCATTTTTGTCGTCGCAGTAATGCACAATAGTAGGAAACCAGGTTGCTGGAAAAAACGCACATAACGAATAAAGTTAGATCGTGAGAGCGAAGCGAACCAAAACTGAGAGCAAGCAGCTGTCGCTGCCATTGCGGCAACGCGCAGCACCAAACACGCTGTAATTATTAGATTTACCCATATTCCAGGCATACCAGCCTCTCAGCGCTCCACACTGATACTCACTCAGGCGGATTGGGGTTTTAGTCTACAGACCCAAAGAGTTCACCCCCACCTTCGCCTTGCAATCCAGTGCCGGAAATATCCGTATTTTTATGATTTCCATCTTCGATCCACAACAACTACAGATCAGCCTGGGTCTCTTCTTAACCCACCCCAATGCTCAAAATGGGTTCACATTAAGAATGAGATGAAGCAACTGGATCAGGCGTTTACTGTTGGGGTGCAGGTGGCCGTAATTTCTTGTTCGCCTAAACCCTTTTGGCAATACATGCTGAATGACCAGCCATAAAAACTCTGCACCAGATACCGCTCTGAACTCTTTTCTGTTTTGCTGTTTTTAAAACGGAAAGTCACTTTTCCATCTTGGCAGGAAACAATATCCGGAAGACGCTGAGCCTTCGGTGGCCTGATCAGGTTGATGTTTACCCAGGATTTTGGGTGTAGTAGAGCCTGAGGCCGTACAGATCGAGCTTAACAGCACCCCAGGAGTGAAACTCCAGAAGATCGCTAAAATAATCAGTCAATTGCTGTTTGGAGAGATCATTGATTTCATGATTGAAATAGTCACCGATACGCCAGATAGCGCGGGAGTAGGCTTCAATGGTCTTGGGCTGGAGACCTTTAAGCTTCAGGTGCTGTAGATGCTTTTTGTAATCCCTCTTGAGTTTTATTTCAGATGGTGATGTCATGGCGCTGCAACCTCATGACTCTTGGTTGAATAATCCCTCTGCATGAGGGGCTGAGGTTGCATTTTAATTTACTTGGGCGCTGGAGGTGGATTGATCTGTTTTCTCCGCGATAGCGGCTTCATCCAACCCTTTATCTGACATTTCTATATTTCAGATGGCAGAGCACATACCGTATGGCGACAGATACCCACTGCTGTTTGGCAGTCTGATGCTATGGCTTTCGATACTGCCAGCCTTGGCAGAACAACCACCACCCCACTCACTGATATGGCCATCCGATGGTGAGTATTCAGTAGCTCCACCCGCAGGACAAAATGGTTATTGCCACCCCGATTTTCGCAACCGGCTTATCTCACTGGCAGCTGCTGCAAGAGTCGGTATTGATAGCCCGGAGAGGCTGGCACTATTTGGCGGGTGGCTGAATCTGATCCAGGGTATTGATCAGGAAAGCTGCACCGAACCTGCTGCCGAGGCTGCGATTAGAGCATGGCAGATAAGCCACAGAAGCCACCCCGCTGCTCTGCTCTTTCCCGAGCTGTTTGGCACTGCGCAGCAGGCGTTGAATGTAGGAATACTGCTGCCGCTGCAAGGTGAAATCGCAACGCTCTCTCACGCCATACTGGAGGGCATGACCGCTGTTGCGCAGACTGATGGAATGGCGATTACGGTGATCGACAGTATTGAGTTGATGCAGAGTGGCCATCTAAAAAAAGAGACCCATTTGCTGAGTGGTTTTGACTGTATTATCGGACCACTGGAACGAGAGCGGGTGGAGCAGTTTGCGTTAAGCCGGCCAATGCTGCCGGTATTGACGCTGAACTATCTGCCAGCAGACAAGCCTGCATCATCACAGCTGTTTCAAATCGCTCTGCGCCCGGAAGATGAGGCCTATGCCGTTGCCGACCTGGCTGCTGAAGCAGGCCATACGCAAGGGATTCTGCTCTATACCCAGGCGTACCCCTGGAGTGAGCGGATGGCCGCTGCACTGCTGGATCGCTGGGAGCAGTATGGTGGCTATTTAGAGACGTATGCCATCCATGCCGAACAGACCGATTTTTCCGACATACTAAAAGCAGCACTACAGCTCTCTGAATCTGAGCTTCGGCACAAAAAGATAGAGGGTCTGCTCGGGCACCTGGTAAAATTTCAACCCAGGCGAAGGCAGGATATTGAATTTATTGTCATGCTGGTGGATCAGCGACTTGGCCGCATGCTAAAGCCGCAGTTTGAATTCTGGTATGCAGGCAGCCTGCCTGTCTACTCCTCATCAAAACTGTTACGCGCAAATTCATTTACTGTAAACAGAGACCTGGACGGCGTGCAGCTGACTCTCCCCCCCTGGGTGACAGTTACAGATGCCAGAATGGAAACAGACGGTGAGCCCACACTGGAACAGTCACTGCATTTTTTAGGCGCAAGTGCGATCAGAATTGTGCAGGCCAGCCGGTGTCTGTCAAACAGTGCCCTGCTGCTGAATCCACAGCTTGAATCAACATGGGTGCTTGATGAAACAACCCGGCGCTTTCATTATCGCAGCCGGCAGGCTGTGATAAAAAATGATCACATCCATCACTGATACTGTATTTTAATACCAGCTCAAGGGTAGGTGATAATGCCGCTTTTAGCCGCAGGCACAGGTTTTTTAACGGCTTTGCGTTTTACAGCCGCAGCATTGTTTACAAGCTGCTCCAGTTTATCAAGACGCAGCTTGAGCAGCTTGATATCACCCCTCTGTTTTTTTGTCTGTTTTTTAAGTGCCGCAATATCTTTATAGATATCCGCGCTTGCCTGCTCAACCGGGAGGATCAGTGTCGATAACAGACAGATAGAGAAGAGGGGTATCAGTTTTTTCATAATCATGGTCTCTTGAATTTTATACACCTGCAACTAACGTACACTGATATATTCACCTGACTGAAAAGTGACCGGGCTCCGTCTCTCCTTCAGCTGAACGACGGAGTAACCCGCATAGACACGAATCACATTGGCGGTAACACTGGGCTCAGAAAACTGGTAACTTCCACCATCAACACCAAATACCGGCCCCTGCCGTGCACTCTTGTATAGCGTGATGGTATCGCCCTTTTTTATGCGCGTATCCCTGCCCATATCAATGTATAGATGATGCCCCTCTTCCCCCAACACCTTTACGCTGAACTCCCGGCAAGATAACAGCCGCCTGATCGCCGTTACCTCCCTCTCCAGCAGCTCACTGAATGCGGCTCCATAGGGGTCATTGTAAAAGGTATAGGTGCCAAAACGCACTGGCTGATCGGGCTTGATATAGCCCTTTACCACCTTTGCATGCCGGTGGCGGGCCAGCAGTTCGCCGGTGTAGGCATCATGGATAAAAAACTCAACCTCAATGTTACGTTCATTGGGCTGCCACTTGAGTCCAAGCTCATTTTCAATGCCTGGCCAGCCGGGTTTAAAGCTGAGTCCAAGCGGATTCCACTCTGTATTAAACAGCTCAAACTTGCGTGTCAATCTAAAGCTGGGTGGAAGCTCATGACCCAGGTTGCGTATCACACCAGAGATGACATACTGGATGCCCAGGTTCTCCTGCAGGGTATTGACGAGAGGGCGAATCTTGTTGCCGTTACTGGCAATGGAGGTTGCATTCAGCGGATCGTGGTGCAGTGACTGGTTGCTGGCATCACGCACCAGAAAATCACCACTGGCGCTTAACCTTTGCAACAACTCGGTTGGGATGCCGCGTTGAAAACCATAATAATCATTGGTTCCAATCTGGGCCGCATCAAGCAGCGGAAAGTAGACGGCAGTAACCTTTTTTCTAAAGCTGTTGTTATCAAAACCTCCACAGCTGCCAGAGCCATCCTCCATGGTTACACTGACCAGCAGCGTTATGATGCCATTGGCGATATGCTCATCAATAATATTTGCATTGGAGAGACGGCTGGATGAGCGCACCTGGATGCTGTCAATAACATTGCTTCCCAACCCTGTCGCATAGGTGGAATTGACCTTTGCATTCTGCATCATGGATGCCTGCCGCAGGGCATTTTGATAGGCCGCCAGACGTGCTGATCCAACATCGCCATTGGTGATTACCGCACTGCCTCTTGCCTCAACGGCTGCGGCAAGAACAGGCGCGCTACAGAGGCAGAGAAGGGTCGTAATCAACAGGGCTAAATGTCGCATGAGGGCACGCTGTTCAACGGGTTAATTTTTGTAGTAGACCACTTCCGGCCCGGTGCCACTGCTGCAACCATTCGAACAGCCACCCACCGGGGTTGCGGTGGTGCCGGCATCCGTCTCGATCGTTATCTCAATACTTTCACGCAGCTGCTCTTCAGCGTCAGCCCGCTGCTCAGACCCTTGCCCGGCATTGACCTGCCCAATGCAGTCCGGCGTCAGGCTTGCAAAACAGTGGTAGAGGTTTTCATTGATCTTTAGCTCCAGCTCGGCCTCATAGATGCCCTCGCCCTTTGGCGTCAAGGCCAGCAGTTGAGCGCCTCGTACCACGGCATCGATATAGGCACGAAAACGATCACTCTCTATGGCTGCATCCCTGACTGTAGTCATGCCGGTGATGCGTGTGCCATAGAGCATCTCTGCCAGGTTGCGATAGGCATCAACCTTGGCGGCCCGAATGGCCAGCAGGCGTTTTCTTGGGGGGGGGTAATTCATGTAATCAGATTCCACACCATAGCCGATCGCTTTGAGCGTTTTCAGCTCTACTTTGGGCGGCACCTTCTTTTGGGCCGCCTTATGTTGTGGTGTGGGTTGGTAGCTGCGCACCACGGTAACCTTGGATACCGGCTCACTCTGTTTCAACTTGACGGCCAGTCGCTGCTCAAAACACGCCGTCAATAAAAATATGCTCACCGCACATATAATGCCTAATCTGATCATGGAACTATCCTCTCCTGACAGCTGCTCATTTTTGTCTGCAAATGGTTATCCACAAAACACTGTGCATTTAGCATGCCAGCAAAGGCAAAGCCGCGTATCAGCCGGGCCTGGATATAAAAACCGCTTAAAAACAAGAGACTGCACCCAGATGTCAGATTTTGTCTGGGCGGCAACAAATTGCCGATCTTGCAACAGGGCAGGCAATATATTGTCGGTTTTTCTGGGATTATGAACCGCAACATGCAAGACTGTCCGCCCGGTTTTTCCAGCATAAAAGGCCCCTCCGTGACCATAGACTTTTCAACCCTGCCGCTAAGCCCAGAGATGCTGGCCAATCTCAAATCACTGGGTTACCAGCAGATGACCCCGATCCAGGCCGCCACTCTGCCTGCACTGTTACAGGGCCGGGATCTCATTGCCCAGGCAAAGACCGGCAGTGGCAAAACCGCCGCCTTTGGTATCGGACTGCTCGACAGGTTGGATATGACGCGATACAGAATCCAGGCGCTGGTGCTCTGTCCCACCCGTGAGCTGGCGGATCAGGTTGGCAAGGAGATTCGACGACTGGCGCGCTGCATGCCCAATATCAAGCTGGTCAGCCTCTGCGGCGGCCAGCCCTTTGGACCACAGGTGGGATCACTGGAGCACAGTGCACACATTGCGGTGGGCACGCCGGGGCGAATACTCAAGCATCTGCAAAAGGGGACGCTTGATCTACGCCATATCGAGACTGTGGTGCTGGATGAGGCAGACCGGATGCTCGATATGGGCTTCTACGATGATATCGCAACCGTTATTGACCACACACCAAAGAGTCGCCAGACCCTGCTCTTCTCTGCCACCTATCCTGAGTCCATTCAAGGGATGAGCAGCCAGTTTCAGCGTGACCCATTGATAGTAACAGTGGATGCCACCCACAGTGACAGCCAGATTAAACAGCACTTCTATGAGGTGGAGAAGGGGCAGCGGGTCAATACGCTGACCACCCTGCTGGCGCAGCACAAGCCGGAATCAACCGTGGTTTTCTGTAACACCCGCCAGCAGTGCCAAGAGGTTGCGGACGAGCTGCAACAGCGCGGCTTTGAGGCGCTGCCACTGCATGGTGATCTGGATCAGAAAGAGCGCAATCAGGTGTTGGTGATGTTTGCCAACAAAAGCTGCCCGATACTGGTTGCCACCGATGTTGCCGCCCGCGGGCTGGATGTCAAGGATCTGCAGGCAGTGATCAACTTTGAGCTCTCACGCGACCCGGAGGTGCATATCCATCGTATTGGCCGCACCGGCCGCGCCGGTAAAAAGGGGTTGGCTTTCAGCCTGTTTATCGCCTCTGAAGCCCATCGGGTCAATGCACTGGAGGCGTATCTAAAAAGCGCAATAAAGATCGAGACACTGAAAAACCGTGCCGTTGAAGAGGGCTTTAAACTCCAGTCCCCCATGGTCACCTTCTGCATCGATGGCGGTCGCAAGGATAAGGTCCGCCCTGGTGATATCCTTGGCGCACTCACGGGGGATGGCGGCATACCCGGCGACAGAGTAGGCAAGATTGATATCTTTGATCATATCGCCTATGTTGCCATTGACCGCACCATTCGCAAAAAGGCGCTCAAACAGCTCTCTGAGGGCAAAATCAAAGGCCGCCGATTCAAGGTGCGGCGGCTGATCTCATTTTCATAACCGCATCCCTGTTTTCAGCAATGAGAAAAATCCTGCCCATCCTGTTGCTCGCCCTGTTAGGAACCACAATGGCCGGCTGTAAGTTCATCGTTAACCAACTGGCATTTTTTCCAGATCCTGTAGATCGGTTATCCAAACCCCGGCTGCCCCCTGGTGTTGAAGAGCGGTTTATCGATACGGCAGATGGGGTACGGATTCAGCTGCTTTATCTCCCCACACCCGACTCTGCCAGGGTGCTGCTCTATTTTCATGGTAATGCGGGCAATATCTATCACAGGGTTTCTGATCTGCTTCAATTCCAGCGATTTGGAATAAACGTCGTGGGTGTGAGCTACCGAGGTTATGGAAAGAGCGAAGGCTCTCCCAGTGAGGAGGGGATATACCAGGATGGTGAAGCTGTTTTTAACTATGTCACCAGGGAGCTGGGGTTTGCGCCGGACAATATCATTATGTTTGGCCGCTCAATCGGAACCACTGTGGCTATCAACAGCGCCAAAAACCGGGTAATTGGTGGGTTGATTCTTGTAACACCACTAACCAGTGGCAAGGCGCATGCAAAGGCTGTTGGTTTGGGGCTTATCTCTTCACTGGCTGGCGATGCCTTTGATAACCTCTCCAAGATAAAAGATATAAAGGCTCCTCTGCTGGTTATTCATGGAACAGATGATCGCATCATCCCTTTTGCAATGGGCAGACAACTATTCGATAGCGCCCAGACCCAAAAGCAGTTTATAAAAATAGCCGGGGGCGGCCATAACAACCTGCAAGCCAATTACCGGCAGGTATACTGGCCTGCTATCTCCGGTTTTATCCAGCAACTATCAAATTAAAATGTTTGGCTCCAAAAAACAGCGGTGGAATAGAAGCGGTTTTTTAATCCTGGCCTCTTTTTTGCTCTCGGCCTGCTCATCAAAATCAGATGCCGTTAAGCCGGTTGCAGCGATGGAAGCAGAGAGAGGGGAGAAGATCTATGTAGTAAGCCATGGCTGGCATACCGGGCTTGTTGTCTCGGCCCGACCAATCCTGGATCAAAATTACCCGTTAAGAGCGCGGTTTGGTGATACCCCCTATATTGAGTTTGGATGGGGCGACAGGGCATTCTACCAGGCTGGAGAGGCCACGGCCGGGCTGGCACTAAAAGCCATCCTGTGGCCAACGGAGTCAGTCATTCATGCGGTTGCCGTGCCTGAAAAGGTGCGTGAATATTTCCCGGACAGCAAGGTTATATCCCTGTGCCTGCGTACCACTGACTACGCCTCACTGATCCGCCATATTTCAAACAGTTTTCTCAAAAATGAAAAAGGTGAACTATTGCCGCTTCAGGCCGGGATCTACGGCAACAGTCAGTTTTATGCGGCGGTTGGCCTCTTCAGCCTGGTGAACACCTGTAACAGCTGGACTGCCAGGGGGCTGCAAAGTGCAGGGATGGATATATCGCCCGCATTTACATTAACCGCCGGCAGCGTCATGGATTATCTGACCACCTATAAGCAGTCACTTACCACCATGCCCCACCCTGCTGTCATCTGCCGCTAATAAAAAACCGCCATTGCCAATATCATCAGCCCGGCAGCCTCGGACAGCTCGACCGTTGCACCCAGGGTATCCCCCGTAACGCCCTGGATACGCTGAATCATCACCCGGCGCAGAGACAAAAACAGCACCGCCAGTGTGATCAGCAGCCACAAGCCGCTGCTGCCCGCCATGAATATAGTGAATATGGCGCAGCTGAAGATAACCCAAAGACTGGCCCGTTTGGGATGATGGGTTGCCAGCGTAGATCCCAATCCATTCTTGCGCACATAATCCGTGGTGAGCAGCAGTAGCGGCAGCATGGCCCGGCCGAGCATCGGCACCAGCAGCAGTGCAATATAGTTTGCCTGACCCAACAGCGCCTCCAGTGCAGCAAATTTGGCTATCAGCACCAGCAGGATAACCGTAACCCCTGCTGGCCCCACATAGGGGTCTTTCATGATAGCCAGGGTTCGTTCTCTGTCACCAAAGCCACCCACCCAGGCATCGGCGCTGTCGGCCAGGCCATCCAGGTGCAGCGCGCCTGTAATGAGGACCCAGATCACCAGCAGCAGTGCCGCACGCACCCCCTCCGGGCTGCCCTCTGTAATCCATGCCACCAGCATCAATAACCCACCGATGATCAGCCCCACAAGCGGGTAATAAAGCAGGGATTGTCCAATCTGGTGATCCGTGGCCGGGGCTCTCTCCGGCAGCGGCAGACGAGTCAAAAACTGCAGGGCAACCAACAGAGGCTTCATCATGACACCCGGTTCAACCCGACCAGCGAGCCATAGATTTTACCCGCTGGATCTGTGGAGATACGCACCCGGCTGAGCGAGGCGTGCGGCACCTCCAGCCGCATCAGGTTCTGTGGCGGCATGCCCAGCACCTCTGCCAGGATGATGCGGATGGGGCCACCGTGAGTAACCAGCAGGATATGTTTTGTTGACTGTTGAATGAGCGCGCTCCATCCACCAAGTACCCGCTGCTGAAACGGTTGGAATGGCTCACCATTGGGTGGGGCCTGATGGACCGGATCTTGCCAGAAGGCGTTGAGTCGATCGGCATCCGTTGCGGCCAGCTGCGCTGCGGTGGCCCCCTCCCAATCTCCGAAGTCCATCTCCCACAGCCACTCCGCCTGCCGGCAGGGGATCTGCTGGTTTTCCGCCAGCTGTTTGGCAAACCGGGTGCAACGTTTGGCAGGAGAGCTGATAATCTCCCTCCAGGTGGGTTTCATCTCTACGGCATGGCTCATTTGCGACCACCCCAGATCTGTCAGAAGATCGTCTGTGCGACCGCGAAAGCAGTGGCCACCCTCGACCTCACCATGGCGCAACAGGTCGATGATCAGATCAACCATCTCTCTCTGAGACCCCCGCTTCAGCAAAAGTGGCCATCTCACCATGCAGGGCGCAGGCAAGGCGTAACAGCGGCAGCGCGGTTGCCGCCCCGCTGCCTTCACCCAGACGCATGCCGATATCCAGCAGTGGCTCTGCCTCCAGTGCCTCCAGCACCCGAATATGTCCCGGCTCAGCAGATCTGTGGGCAAACAGCAGCCACTCTTTTACTGCGCTGTTGATGCCAGCAGCAGCCAGCGCCGCCACGCTGGCGATAAAGCCATCAACCAGCACCGGCACCCCTTTTTGGGCGCAGGCAATCTGGCTGCCGGTGAGGGCAGCAATCTCAAACCCGCCCAGTCGTCGCAGTATCTCCAGTGGGTCATCCAGTCTGCCCTGATGCAGATCGAGCGACTGTTGAATTACCCTGATTTTATGATCCACACCATTTTGATCCAGGCCTGTCCCAGGCCCGGCCAGCCGGGCGGGCGGCATGCCGGTCAGGGCGCATGCCAGGGCACTGGCGCTGGTGGTATTGCCGATCCCCATCTCACCACCGATAAAGAGCTGGCAGCCCGCATCCACCGCACGTGCTACCGCTTGTTGACCGGCATCCAGCGCCTGCATCAGCTGTTCTGCTGTCATGGCCGGTTGCCGGGTGAAGTTGGCGGTGCCGGGGGCGATGCGCTGGTTACGCACCCCCGGCAGATTTTCATCAGCCTCTACGGTGCCGAGGTTGACCACCTCAAAATCCGTATGGAGCTGTTTGGCCAGCACACAGATAGCGGCTCCGCCACGGGCAAAATTACGCACCATCTCCTGCGTTACAGCCTGCGGAAAGGCGGAGATCCCCTCCGCAACTACGCCATGATCTGCTGCAAAGATGGAGATCTGCACCTGCTCTAACATTGGACAGGTGACACCCTGCATGGCGGCCAGCCGGATTGCGACACCCTCCAGCGCCCCCAGTGACCCAGGTGGTTTGGTGAGCTGTGCCTGACGTTTTTCAGCGGTGAGGCGAGCCGTTTCATTGAGTGGGACGGCAGGTTGAGAGAGCCAGTCAGATTGCATTCGGTTTACCTTTTAAAAAATGGGGCAGGCCAGCGACGGTGAGTATGACCTGATCGCAGATTTGCGCCAGGTCTTGGTGCAGAAAACCAGCCTCATCACAAAACCGGCGGGAGAGCTCACCCATTGGTACGACCCCTAACCCGGTCTCATTGCTGACCAGCACGATCTCTCCCGGCAGCTTTGGCAGAGACTGCTGTAGCGCCGTCAGCTCTTGTTTCAGTCGGGTTTCATCATTCAGCAGCAGCAGGTTGGTCAGCCAGAGGGTGAGGCAGTCGACCAACAGAAAACGGTCTTCCCTGGCCTCTTTTTGCAGCTGCTTGGCCAGCCGGTAAGGCTCTTCGATGAGCGGCCACTCCTTGGGTCGGCGTCTCTGATGGTGGCCGATGCGTTGCTGCATGGCATCGTCCTGCACCGTGGCCGTGGCAATATAGGTGACGGACAGCCCCGACTCCCGGGCAAATCGCTCTGCCAGGCGGCTTTTGCCGGAACGAATGCCACCAAGGATGAGTCTTTTCATGATGTGTAAAGTATGTGCATGTCTTAAATTAAAAGCGGGGCTTTAGCCCTGCACCACCGGCAGGGCTAAAGCCCCGCTTCCAGATAGATCCAACGGGGCTATGCCATATTGAGTGGGGAATGCAGCTATTTTTCATAGACACAGAGACCACTGAGAACACAGAGTTATCGTTTGTAACGTTTAATTCCATTAACCAACCTGGATGCATTAAAATTTATCAGCAACCCTGTAGAGATATGCGTTAATTTCAAATAGGTCAATATCTGTGCCTCATGAACCTTTAGTAATTTTTCAACCGATTTAAGTTCTAAAATCAGACAGTTGTCCACCAGAAAATCAAGCCTGTAGCCACATTCAAACTTAATGTCCTTATACTGTATTGGAATGGCCGCCTGAACAATAAAGGGTATATCCTTCATGCTTAGTTCATAAGCCAAACATTTCTCATAGGTGTTTTCTAACAAAAACAGCACCCAATGTACGATGCACCTCAATAGCACTACCTATCACTGTTTCTGACAGCTCCTTACTATACTCCTTCATGCTCTGTGGCCTCCGTGGTCTCTGTGTCTATTCATTGAACCACTCGATATGGCATAGACCCGATCCAACTCTAGTAGTTGAGCAAGCCTGGTCAGATCAAGATGTTCGGCAACCGCATCGGTGATGCGATTGATCCCCTCTTCACATTGCTGCTGGTAATCCGGGCTATTGGGTTCAGCCAGCCCCGCCCAGCGCAGCAGGCTGTCACAGCTCCCGGTGGTTTCAAACAGCCCATGCAGGTAGGTGCCGATGATCTGATTGTCTTCAGAGATAGCTCCATCCCTGCGGCTGCCCAGATCAATCAATGGCCGTTTCAGTGCCGCTCCCCGGGTCTGCCCGGCATGGATTTCGTAGCCGCTGATGGCAGTCTTTTGCAACAATAGCTGCCCGGTAACATTGTGCAGCTCCTTGTCGGGGTGCAGGGTGGTCTGCATCTCCAGCAGTCCAAACCCCGGGCTGCTGCCCGGTTTGCCCTCAATGCCATCGGGGTCGTCAATAGAATGCCCCAGCATCTGAAAGCCGCCACAGATGCCCAGCAGTTTACCGCCATAACGCAGGTGGCGCAGGATCGCCTGCTCCCAACCCTCCCGCCTCAGTGCGGCCAGATCGGCACGGACATTTTTACTGCCGGGCAGGATCAGCAGATCAGCCGCTGGTATGGGCTGATCTTTATGGATAATCTGCAGATCAACCTGGGGATGCAGCCGCAGTGGGTCAAAATCGGTGTGGTTACTCAGGTGCGGCAGCGCTGGCAGAATCACCTTTATGCTGCCACTATGGGCTGTGGTCTCTTCAAGGTTGAGGCTGTCCTCTGCCTCCAGATGCAGCCGGTGCAGATAGGGCAGTACCCCCAGCACCGGAATGCCGGTGCGTTGCTCCAGCCAATCCAGACCCGGTTGCAACAGGGTGATATCACCACGAAAACGGTTGATCACAAAACCTTTTACCCGTGCTTGCTCTGACCTGCTGAGCAGCTCCAGCGTACCAACCAGGTGCGCAAAAACACCACCCCGGTTGATGTCAGCAATCAGGATAACCGGGCAGTCCACCGCTTCGGCAAAGCCCATGTTGGCAATATCATTCTCACGCAAGTTGATCTCGGCCGGGCTTCCGGCTCCTTCAACGATGATGCTTTGATACTGCTGGCTGAGGCGCTGGTAGGAGTCCAGCACGGCGGTCATGGCTACCTGTTTGTAGTCGTGATAGGCCTGCGCCTCCAGTGTGGTGATGGCTTTGCCCTGGATGATCACCTGAGCACCGGTATCACTGTTGGGCTTCAGCAGCACGGGGTTCATATCGGTGTGGCAGGGGATATTGGCGGCCTGGGCCTGCACCGCCTGGGCGCGGCCAATCTCTCCACCATCGGCGGTGACGGCACTGTTGAGCGCCATATTCTGTGGTTTGAATGGCGCGACAGAGAGGTTGTGCCGGGCCAGCAGTCGGCAGAGTGCGGTAACCAGCGCGCTCTTGCCGGCATCGGAGGTAGTGCCTTGAACCATCAGGGTACTCATGCGCAGCAACTCTTTCGGGACATCTGCTGCAGCGCCATTGCAAGTTGCTGGAACCCCGCCTGATCGGCAGGCAGGCCAAAACGCAGGCTTGCGGGGCTGCTGAAGTGTCGGGTGAGAACCCCCTGTCGAGCCAGTCGATGGTGAATTTCAGCCGCCTCTGGTGTCACAATCCAATGAAAAAATGCGGTGCTGCCTGCTGGATTCAGCCCCATGGACCGGAGCAGGTCAGCCAGCTGCTGCGCCTGTCGTGGCAACCGCTGACGGGCCTGCTGTTGCCATGACTGATCCTGTAACGCCCGGCTGGCGACCCAGCGGGCAGGGCTGGAGACCGCCCAGGGCCCCAGTTGCTCATGCAGCTGCTGTAGCAGGCTGGGCTCCGCCAATACAAAGCCCACCCGGATGCCCGCCAGGCCGAAGAATTTACCCAGTGAGCGCAGCACGATGAGGCCAGGCAGCATGGTTTCTGAGGCGAGCGAGCGCTCTGGCACGCAGTCGATAAAGGCCTCATCAATAATCAGCCAGCCGCCGCGCCGCGCCAGTTGCTGCCGCCAGCTCAGCAGCTGCTCCCGTTCAAAACAGTTGCCTGTGGGGTTGTTGGGATTGATCAATAACAGCACATCCAGGTCACTGAGCTGCGGGTCAATATCATCTGAAGTGAGCGCTTGCACACTGTGCCCAGCCCGTTCCCATGCAGCTGCATGCTCGGCATAGCCAGGTGTGATGAGACCAACCCGGCAGGCAGGCCGCAACTTCGGGAGCATCTGGATTGCCGCCTGTGATCCCGCAACCGGCAGCAGGGTGGATGCCTGGTAGTAGCCACATGCTGCGGCAACCAGCTCATCCTCATCCTCTGGCAGCCGCTGCCAGATAGCCGCAGGGAGGGTGGGAACCGGCCAGCCGTTGGGGTTGATTCCGGTCGAGAGATCGAGCCACTGCGGCAGCGGAATGCGATACCGGTTAGCCGCTGCGCGCAGTTTGCCACCATGTTCAAGCAAGGAGCCAGCCTCCCGCCACAATCACCACTATCCACAACCACAGGCTGTTGCGCACCAGTGTTATGGCTCTTTCGATATCTTCTCTGCCCGGTGCCGCCCCGCTGCCCAGGGTTGGGCGTTGATGTCTTTTGCCATGATAGGTGGCATGACCTCCCAGCTGAATACCCAACGCCCCGGCTCCTGCGGCCATGACCGGCCCGGCATTGGGGCTGTCCCACTGTCTGGCCTGGGTAAACCAGCAATACAACGCCTGCTGAAAGGAACCCACTGTGGCATAGCTGAAGGCGGTGAGCCGGGCGGGCAGCCAGTTGAGCAGATCATCCAGCCGGGCCACCGCCCAGCCAAAGCGCTGGAAGCGGGCATTGCGGTAGCCCCACATTGCATCCAGGGTGTTGACCAGCCGGTAGCCGACCACGCCGGGTGCTCCAGCGATCAGGAACCAGAAGAGGGTGCCGAAGATGGCATCGCTGCCGTTTTCCAGCACCGATTCCACCGTGGCACGAGCCACATCCGGGGGCTGCATCCGGTTGGTTTCACGGCTTACGATCCAGCCAACTCGTTGGCGCGAGAGTGCCAGATCCTGAGCCTGTAGTGCATTGATGACCTGTCGGGCGTGTTCCATCAGGCTGCGGCCACCCAGAGCCAGGTAGAGCAGCAGCAGGCCAATGATGGGGGTAAGCTGATCCAGCCACTGAGCCATCAGGATGAGGGGCAGAACCAGCAGCAGCAGTGCCACTAACCCGTGCAGGCGGCTGCTCCCAGCGGGGCGGTTGAGGCGAGACTCCAGCCACTCTGCCAGCCTGCCAAAGCCAACCAGAGGGTGCCAGCGGCGCGGTTCTCCCAGCAGGGTGTCCAGCAGCAGCGCACCCAGGATAATCCAGACGGTGATCATTGGTTACCAGTGGTCATTGTGGATCAGCTCTTCCAACGGCAGGCGCGGCAGCCAGCCGGCCTTCTCCAGTTCAGGCTTTTCGTGGAAGTGGCTGACATGCCCGATGCAGAGGTAGGCAATGGGTACTACAAATTTTGGGATGCCGAGGATCTGTTTCAGTTTTTTGTGGTGAATGATGCTGACCCAGCCAATGCCGAGATTTTCAGCACGCGCCGCCAGCCAGAGGTTCTGCACCGCACAGACGGAGCTGTAGAGATCCATCTCCGGGTTGGTGGTGCGGCCGATGACAGCCTGGCCAGTGCGTTTGCGATCGCAGGTGATGGTGATGCCCAGTGGTGCCTCCATGATCCCTTCCAGTTTGAATGAGCGGTACTGCGCCCGCTGCGCCCCTTCAAACATCTCCGCGGCTTCGTTGTGGGCCACCTCAAAGGCATCTTTGATCTGTTGACGGACGGCCTGATCCCGTACGATGATAAAATCCCACGGCTGCATGAAGCCGACACTTGGGGCATGATGGGCGGCAGTCAGGATGCGTTTCAGTACCTCATCAGAGACCGGATCAGGCAGAAATTCACTGCGGCTATCACGGCGGTTGAAGATGGTTTTGTAGAGGCCATCGCGTTCGACCGAGGTAATCTCAATGGATTTGGTTTTCATTTTTGTTGGATGCCCACGTTTGCAAAGGATCGGATAGCGGGACTTTAGTCCTGCTAAAAATCACCGGGCAGGACTAAAGTCCCGCTTCCGTTAAAATTCTGTGCCCTGTTGAGCCTTGATGCCTTGCTCAAAGGCGTGTTTGACCACCTTCATCTCAGTAACGGTATCAGCCACCTCGATCACCTCTTGCGGCGCATTGCGACCCGTGAGTACCAGATGCAGCCAGGGTGGTTTCTGCTGCCGGATAAAGTCGGCAATCTCCTGGCCAGTGAGCCAGCCATAGCCACAGCAGTAGTTGATCTCATCCAGTATAACCATGTCGAACGCTTCAGAGAGTATCTTCTGCTGGCTGAAGACCCAGGCCTCCTGACAGCTTTTTTTATCCTGTTCAGGGTCTTGGGTATTCCAGGTAAAGCCATCACCAAGCCGGTGCCACTCGATATTGTCAAACTGTTTTGCAGCCTCCTGCTCGCCAGTCTTCCAGTGGCCTTTGATGAACTGGATGACGCAGACCTTCATGCCCGAACCCGCCGCACGGAAAACCATGCCGAAGGCGCTGGAGGATTTGCCTTTGCCATCACCTGTGTGAACCAGGGTAATGCCGGTGCGCTTGTTGCGGCTTTTCATTTTTTTAGTGATCCTCTGACTATAATGTGTAGTTACAATCTATCTGTAATCTGGAGATGGCGCTATGGATGTCTTTATCGGTAATCTGCCCGCATCGACCTCATTCAATGAGATCCGCCAGCTGCATGGCCACTGGGATTTTGATGTACCTGTTACACGTGTTGATGGGCAGGACAGGCGCGGCAAAGAGTTTCACTATTTTTTGGCCCACTTCCCACCCAGGGATGAGACGGAGGCCGAGCGGCTGATTCAGGATATGGCGGGAGTCTCATGCTATGGGCGGGTGCTGGATGTGCGTGAATTCATCCACCGCAGCTATAGTAACGAGCGGCGCGCACTGGATTGGCGCGAGAAACCCTGGCATAAGCCTGAACGCCGGGTCAGTGAACGCCGTGAGAGCAGCAAACATTAGCCACGCTGCTGCTTCATGACAGGCGCAGTATCCGGACGAACACCACGCCACAGGTAAAAGGACTCGGCAGCCTGCTCTATCAACATGCCCAATCCATCAATCACCCTGGCTGCGCCATGCGCCAGACCCCAGCGTGCAAAGGCAGTGGGGTTGTCACCGTACATCATGTCGTAGCACCACCCCTGATCTTCCAGCAGATCATCCGGGATCTCTGGCACCCGGTCAGTCAGACCCGCTGCTGTGGCATTGATGATGAGATTAAACTTTTTACCCGCAAGCTCATCCAGGCCGCAGCCATCAACCGCTCCCAGCGTGGCCAGGTCAGAAGCCAGGGTGATGGCCTTGGATGCGGTGCGGTTGGCAACAACGATCTGTTTGGGGCGACTCTCCAGCAGCGGTCGTAACACCCCGCGAGCCGCGCCACCTGCACCGAGCAGAAGGATGCGAGCGTCCGCCAGTATCGCCCCTTGATTCTCTTGCAGATCCCGAACCAGCCCAATACCATCGGTATTATCACCTCGCAGGCGGCCATCATCCAGCTGGATGATGGTATTGACCGCCTGAGCCGACGCTGCACGGGGGCTGAGCTCATCGACCAACTGCCAGGCATCCTCTTTGAAAGGAACTGTGACGTTCAGCCCCCTGCCACCGGTTTTTAAAAAATCAGCTACATTCGCTGCAAAGTGCCCAGGCTCACCCAGCAGGCGGATGTACTCCAGCTGCTCTCCGGTCTGTTGTGCAAAGGCACGGTGAATCTGTGGTGATTTGCTGTGCTCAATGGGGTTGCCAATGACAGCGTAGCGATCAATGCGATTACTCATGGCCAGCCGATCAATCCTGTAGCCACTGTGCCGCACGTTTGGCGAAATAGGTGAGGATGCCATCAGCACCCGCCCGTTTAATGCAGAGCAGGGACTCCAGTGCAACCGCCTCTTCATTCAGCCAGCCCTGTTGGGCGGCAGCCATCAACATACTGTATTCACCGCTTACCTGATAGACAAAGGTGGGAGCGCCAAACTCACTCTTTACCCGGTGCACAATATCCAGGTAGGGCATGCCGGGTTTGACCATGATCATATCGGCACCCTCTTCCAGATCGAGCGCCACCTCACGCAGTGCCTCATTGGTGTTGGCGGGATCCATCTGATAGGTATACTTGTTGCCTGCTCCCAGGTTGGCCGCAGAGCCAACCGCATCCCGAAAGGGGCCGTAGAAGCTGGAGGCATACTTGGCCGAATAGGCCAGGATGCGGGTGTGGATATAACCTGCGGCCTCCAGCGCCTCACGGACGGCACCGATGCGGCCATCCATCATGTCGGATGGGGCGACAATATCGGCACCAGCAGCAGCATGGGAGACGGCCTGTTTGACCAGTACCTCTACCGTTTCATCGTTCATCACATAGCCATTGCTGTCGATGAGTCCATCCTGGCCGTGGGTGGTGAAGGGGTCGAGGGCGACATCGGTGATCACCCCCAGCTCCGGCACCGCCTCTTTCAGGGCGCGCACCGCGCGTTGTGCCAGACCATCGGGGTTGAATGCTTCGCAGGCATCCTCCGATTTGGCTGATTGCGGTGTGACCGGGAAGAGCGCCATGGCAGGGATGCCCAGTGCATGAATCTGCCGTGCCTCTTCGATCAGCAGGTCGATGCTGAGCCGCTCAACACCCGGCATCGAGGTGATGGATTCGCGGTTGCTTTCCCCTTCCAGCACAAACATCGGGTAGATGAGATCTGCGGGAGTCAGCTCGGTTTCACGCATTAACTGGCGGGAGAAACCGTCCCGGCGCATGCGGCGCATTCGCGTAATAGGGAAGCGGGCATTTTTTTGGTGCATGGACTTCAGCCTCAATTTAAAGGTAGTAGTAGACAATAACAATAAGGTATTATCAGGTCTCTTGGGTTGGATATTGCTCACTTGGGTAAGGAGATCCCTGCAAGCTTATTACTGACATACGATACCTCAGCCGCAGGATTTGCGCCAAGCTGTTCGTCCAGCCCGAACCCCAGACGAAGCGGATTCTCAAGAATCCAGAAAATGCCACAACTGTGGTCAATATGCTTTGAATCTGGTCGCTGCTTGATATATGCGCTACTAACAGGTAATGAACATGGCACATCTACAATCACGTTATCCATCAAAAATCTGCGCCACCATCGGGTTGCTGCTGCTTTTGTCTCTCTCTGTCACCTCTGCCGGAACGCTGCCTCCGCCAGAGACTGCAATACAGAGTGTCTCAGAGTCTCTAAAAACTCTCTTACAAAACAATCGGGAGCGCATTAAAACCGACAAGGCCTATGTTTATCAGCTGGCGAATGAGGTGGTCGCTCCCCATGTGGATTTTAACCGGCTCTCCGGTTTGGCTTTGGGTAAACACTGGCGTCGTGCCACGCCAGAGCAGAAGAGCGAGTTTATGCAGCAGTTTCAGCGACTGCTGGTCAGAACCTACGCAACCGCTTTTCGTGAATTTGGCGAGTGGTCTCTCAGGTTTATGCCACGGCATGATGCGGCCAATGCAAAAAAAGTCCTGGTGCGCAGTGAAGTGGTACGTTCAGGTGCCCCTCCGGTATCGGTAAAATACAGGATGCACCAGAAGGATGGTGACTGGATGGTGTATGACATTGTTATTGAGGGCATTAGTCTGGTAACCAACTACCGTACCACCTTTGCCAAAGAGGTGCGCCGTAATGGTATGCAGGGGCTGATTGAGCGCATTACCAAGCTGAACAATCAACGTGTTGCTGCTGCTCAACAGGCGTTGCTTTAATTTCGCTTAACGATTCTGGTAACGATTCAAGTCGAATAACCCGGACAATACAGGGTTGCTGCGCGCCAGTTTATCCTGAAACCAGTCCGCCAGCTCCCAGAATGCAGGGTTGGTGCGCCTCACACCATACTGATCCACAAACCTTTCATAGTCGTTGTAATTGCGGATGGTGGCGCAGCGTTGGGCAAAATCTTCAATATCAGACTGCGCCACAGAAAAAAAGAAGTTGGGATAAGAGCCTTCCAACCACTTCACCACGGTCATCGTATCTCGCCCAATATCGGAACGATCCCGTTCATGTTCGTCCGCCAGAAAAGAGGTGACGTTCTTGTAGGCCTTGTTACGAATCAGTGTATAGGCCAGATCCTCTTCCGGGTCATCCATCCTAACCCGCACAAAGGCGACATCAGGGAAGGCATGCAGGTTGGCACCCTGTAGCTGTGCCAGCTTGTTCATGGCGCGGTCTACCTCTGTCTCAGCCCTCTCTGGCAGCCCATCGCAGCGGAGAGCGCCACAGTGGTTCATGGCCTGCGCCTGTTGTGCCACACCAGCCAGCCTCTGCTTGATCTGCTGGTAAAGCTCCGACTGCGGGTCATCCGTCTGGTAACCGCTCACCGAATCGATGCTCAACCAGTCCTGTGGCGCAGAAAACAGCTTCTCAACCGCGCTTCGCTGGCCAATGTACCAGGCATCCCGTATCTCTTTTCGCTGGTTTGCAGGGAGAAAGGCCAGGAAATAATCCTCCCCCTCCATGCGCAGAAAATCCATGTAGACCCGCGTGCTTACCCGATGCCCCATGTTGCCGTAGACATTGAAGCCGGCCACCAGCAGGTAATGTATACGTTCAAACAGCGGGTAATCAATAACCCAGGCGGTCTCCGGGTTGCCACCTATCAGCCCATACGCCACTGAGCCACTATCGAAATGCCGAAATACTGTCAGCGCAGCATTGGGGTTTTTACCATCACCATCCCAGATATAGCCCATGGCATGTTCAATATCATGCTTGCCCATCTCCTTGAACCAGGCCTGCTTTTCCAGCATGTAGCGCCGCTGTCCTTGCCAGTAATCTGTCCAGATGCGGAGCAGATCCAGGTTGCTGCTGCTCTCCACCGGGATTTGCAGCTCATCCGCCATCTTTCCGATAAATTGTGCTGAGTTGGTAAACACTGGTTGGTCCGGGTCAAAGAACATCACCCAGAACTGATCTTCTATGACATCCAGTGCAATCTGCCCACGGCAGACCGGCCCCTTGATGAAGCCCTCTATAAAAAAGTAGGCATCATCCAGCAGAAAACGGTAGCGTGATGTTGCAGGTATATCGGCAAATGCCTTGAACGGGTTGGAGGCAATCTCCGGCTCATAGGATGGCAGTTCAGGCACCTCATATTCGGGGGTGAGGAAAAGGGTGCGGTAGCGCTCCATGCGCTCATCAGAAAATTCGTAGACGATATGGTTCTTGACCACGATACTCGGGTGGTATCTCAGCAGCCGGTAGTAGAATGGCGCAACACCCGGGGCATCATAGGGGCGCAGTGTCGGGATCTCATCTATCACCTCTCCTGGCGGGGTGGTGGAGCGCACCAGACGATAGAACTCCCGGCTCGGGGTGTTGGCAAAATGGATATGTGCATGAAACAGGTGTTCATAGAGATAACGGCTGACCAGCTGTTGTTTATTGGTTGGCTGATTCAGAAATTGCTCCCACAGCTTGATCTGTGGCAGTACCATGGTGGATGGAGCGGACGGAGCCGGTACTGATGCCCCCTGGGCCAGCCAGGAGACAAGGGTTCGGTACTCCTGCTCCGACAGGTTTGGCATGGCATAGGGCATGCCCCACAGGGGGTTCTTCTGGGTGAACTCATCCACTGTTTCAAGGGTTGGACAGGTCTGCTCGCGACCCAGCTCCAGGGTAAAGCTATCCGGCAGCAGATCGGTTTGCGGCTGTGGATGCCGTTGTTTCTGCCGCAACAGGCGATACAGCACTGAGTTTTTCAAGTTCTCTTCTGGGCTCTGCTGCCCCTCATTGAGTACCGGATAAAACCCGCGGGAACGCCACTCCGGCGTGCTTTTGGCATCCACGAACAGGCGTGTCGGTTGCATGGATGCAATACGCCGGGGGTTGTAGATAAACTCCTCACTGGCGCCCCTCCGCAGCCCCTCACCAGAGGAGAGTTTCAACTGGCAGGGCGCATCATAACAGCCGTGGCAGACCACGCAGCGCCGTTCCAGTATCGGTTTGACCTGCTGTTCGAATAGCACCGGATCATCCTGTATGAAGGGTGGCAGCCCCTCTTCTGCGTCCGCCAGTTTGCCCCCCCCAGCAAGCGGTGGCTCCAGTGCTTTATGGATGAAAAAACCAGACAACAGGGTAATGAACACCATTATCAGTGCCCATCTGCTGGCTGCTGTTTTTTGCTGTCTCGTCACAGGCCGCATGTTACCAGAAGCCGCCTGCAGGCGGTCGCAGTGTTTGACAAAATGGCTGGCTCGGTTTCGATTGTGGGGCTATTTTCCAATACAGAAACTGGAGAATATCTCACCTAAAAGGTCATCCGCAGAAAACTCTCCAGTGATCTCTGACAGGCTGTTTTGGGATTGCCGCAGATCTTCCGCCAGCAACTCTCCATTGCCAGCCTCGCAGAGTACTTTTTGCCCCTGAAGAAGGTGGGCTTCTGCTCTTGAGAGTGCGGTAAGATGTCGGCGCCGTGCGATAAACTCCCCTTCGCTTGCTCCCTGATAACCCATGCTCTGTTTAAGGTGCTCCCGCAGCAGATCCATCCCTTCACCCGTGCTGGCCGAGACGGAAACCTCTGCGCCCTCTGCCATCTTTCGAATCCCTGCTTTGCGCCCTGTGAGATCAATCTTATTGCGCACCTGCGTCAATGGAATATCTGCCGGTAACCCATGTTGATTCAGGGCTCTGTTTTTTGGGTCGGTCTGGTCATCAAACACCCAGAGAATATGATCGGCCCGGTTGATCTCCTCCCTGGCACGCTTTATACCCTCCAGCTCAATTCGGTCTTCGCTCTCTCTCAAACCGGCCGTATCCACCAGATGCAACGGCATGCCATCTATCTGTATCTGCTCTCTCAGCAGATCACGGGTGGTTCCGGGGATCTCGGTTACAATGGCGCTATCCCGACCCACCAGGGCATTCAATAGGCTGGACTTTCCAGCATTGGGTTGACCCGCAATCACCAGCTGCATGCCATCCCGCAGCAGCCGTCCAATCTTGGCCTTCTTTTGCACATCCTCTATTTGGTGGATGATTGACTGTAAGTCAGCACTCACTTTTCCATCAGAAAGAAAGTCTATCTCCTCCTCCGGAAAATCCATGGCGGCCTCCAGATAGATGCGAAGCTGCGTGATGGCATCAACCAGGGAGTGGATGCAACGTGAGAACTCCCCCTGAAGAGAGCGATTGGCCAGACGCACTGCCGTTGCTGTATCAGCCTCTATAAGATCGGCAATAGCCTCTGCCTGAAGCAGATCCAGTTTGCCATTGAGAAAGGCACGCTCACTAAACTCACCGGGACGCGCCAGTCGGGCACCCTGCTTTATAACCTCTTCCAGCAGCATATCCATCACAACCGGGCCACCGTGGCCTTGCAGCTCAAGGATATCTTCTCCGGTAAAAGAGTTGGGGGTGGGAAAGTAGAGGGCTATTCCCTCATCAATGGCTGTATCTGAGGCATCTTTAAAGGGGGAAAAAGAGGCTCTGCGTGGTTCCGGAAGTGTGCCAAGGATGGCCTCGGCTATCGCCTGGCAAGCCCCGCCGGAGACCCGGATAATACCAACGCCACCCCGCCCCGCGGGGGTGGCGATGGCGGCGATAGTATCCTGTGAACCTGTCGACAAGACTGGAACAGGGGGGTTGGAGTTAGCTGCTTTCCTGTTCAATCTTTCTGGTGATATACCACTGCTGGGTAATGGATACCAGGTTGTTGACAACCCAGTAAAGCACCAGCCCCGATGGGAAGAAGGCAAAAAAGATACCAAAGATGAACGGCAGGCTCATCATGATCTTCGCCTGCATGGGATCCAAAGGTGCCGGATTGAGCTTTTGCTGTACAAACATCGAGGCCGCCATCAGGAATGGCAACACATAGTAGGGATCCTCTTTTGAGAGGTCATCCAGCCAGAAAATAAAGGGGGCCTGGCGCAGCTCTACACTCTCCAGCAGCACCCAGTAGAGTGCGATAAACACCGGAATCTGCACCATAATCGGTAGACAGCCACTCAGTGGATTGATTTTCTCTTTTTTATACAACTCCATGGTGGCCTGGTTCATTTTAGCTTTATCATCGCCATAACGATCCTTGAGCGCCTTCATCCGTGGTGCCAGCTTGCGCATATTGGCCATCGACTTATAGCTGGCCTCAGACAGTTTATAAAACAGCCCTTTGATGATGATTGTGAGGAAGATAATGGCCCAGCCCCAGTTTTGGGATATGGAGTACATCTGCTGTAGCAGCCAATAGATTGGTTTAGCCAAAACGGTCAGCCAGCCATAATCAACCGTCAACTCAAGGCCTGGTGCTGTTGCCTCCATCTCGGCCTGAAGCTTGGGACCGACAAACATTTTGCTGGTGAAATCATGGCTACTGCCAGCTGCCACCTTTACCAGTGGCGAGTACATACCGACCAAATATCGGTTGTTGGGCAGTTTGTTTGTATAGAGATGGGTCTTCTCATCGGCAGGTGGGATCCAGGCACCGAGAAAGTAGTGTTGGATCATAGCGATCCAGCCGCCTGCCGTATCCCGGCTGAGCTGGGCATCGTCTATATCATCGAAGGAGTACTTCTCATACTTATCCTCCTGGGTATAGATAGCAGGGCCGGTGTAAGTATAGAGAAAACGGTTACCCTCACCATCTGGTGGCCTGCTTCGCTGAAGCTGGTGGTATATGCGCGCAGCCCAGTCGCTATCGCTGTTATTAATAACCTCGTGCCGAAGCTCTACCTCATAGCTGCCGCGCTTAAAGGTATAGCGTTTGTTTACTGTGATACCCGATGGGTGATGCCAGGTCAGCACTGCTTCAATAGCCTCTTCACCATCTGCCAGCCGATACTCCTGTTGTTCAGGCTGGAAGAGTGCTTCATGGGTCGGAGCTCTCTCTTTGTTAGCGCCAATCAAGCCAGACTGGGCAATAAAGCGGTTAACCGTGCCCGAGTTCATCAGCTTGAACTTTACATCCGGGTTCTCTTTTGTCAGTGGATAATCCCGCAGGAAAACATTCAGAATGTCACCACCCTGGGTGCCTATCTCAACATCCAGCAGATCCGTTATGATCTTGATCCCAGGTGCTGTAACCATCTCCATAGCTTGCGGCACAGAGGTTGCTGACGCAGCAGATTCCGGTGCAACCGTCCGCACATCAGGAACAGCACCGGATATTCCCCGGTTTACCGTCTCTGAGGTTGGCGCATCTGCCTCAATAACAGGTTGTGGTTGTGGGCCGTAATCCCGCTGCCAGGCCTGATACATCATAATCAGAACCAGTGCGAGTCCACCAAACAGAAAAAGGCGTATATTATCCATGACGGATTATTTTTTCCCAATGCTTAGTAAGGGAACGAAATATTTCATGATTAGAGCGTTCAATAATCTGACGGCGGCTCAATATCACAATATCTACGCTCGGGAGGCGGTAAGTTTCCAAACGAAAAC
Source organism: Candidatus Polarisedimenticolaceae bacterium (assembly GCA_021648685.1). Classification (GTDB taxonomy): domain Bacteria; phylum Pseudomonadota; class Gammaproteobacteria; order Chromatiales; family Chromatiaceae; genus WFXD01. The sequence continues at coordinate 16,540 of JAKISI010000026.1, read as the reverse complement.
TCTCTCGGGCAAGGCGTTTTATGCGATTCCGATCCACAGCGCGCTTGGCGTTTTTTTTGGATATCGCTAACCCTAAACGAGGAGAATCTAAATCATTCTTCCGCCAGAGGATGGTAAAGCAGTCATCGACAGACTTCTTAGGCTGTGCAAAAACTCGACTATATTCAGAGGCTTTGAGCAACCTGGCACAGTGCAGAAAGGATTTATTTTCCGCTGGCAAACGACTGTTCAGTCTACGGTGTTAGGCGAGTACGCCCTTTGGCGCGCCGCGCCTTAATAACTCTGCGGCCGCTCTTGGTTGCCATGCGCGCACGAAAACCATGGGTGCGGGCACGTTTTAGGGTACTGGGTTGAAACGTTCTTTTCATTGCGATCTTCCGGTATTCAGCCAAACCGTACCAGAACGGAACAGCCATTTAAAAAGGTCGCATAGAATACTTATGTAACCGGTATAATGTCAACATAAATGGTCATTTTATAGCCATTTCTTTACCGCCTTTTCTTTTTTTAAATTAGACGCCTATAAAGCCATCGGCCTGTGGATAACTCAAACCAAGCAGGGTAAACTTGGCTGGAATCAGCTTGTGGTACCAACACGACAACAGCGTCTAACCAGCATATAACGCACTTCCCGCCTACTGCTTGATAGATACCCTTAACTTTAATTTATTGGGGAACCGCCTCATTGAATCGTTGGCAAAGGTGCATCAATTACCTCGAAACAGAGCTTCCCCCTCAGCAGTTTAATACCTGGATCAGGCCTCTGCATGCCATCCAGGAGTCCAGCCAGATTCGCCTTTTGGCACCCAATAAATTTGTACTGGATTGGGTTAACAATCACTATATTGAGCTTATTAACTCATTTTTTACCCATATTGAAGGTGAGAACAGTCTGCCGGTAGTGCTTGAAATTGGCAGCAAACCACGCAAGCAAGAAGCAGGCGCAATCAACGGTCTTCAGCATGTTCAAAAAAGCCGGATGCCACAACAGTATAAAAGCAGTCCGCCACCATCTGGAACTATCTTAGAGAGCAACATCAACCCTAATTTTACTGTCGATACCTTTGTTGAAGGCAAATCCAATCAGCTGGCAAGGGCTGCAGCCATCCAGATTGGTGCCAACCCAGGCACTGCCTATAATCCGCTCTTTATCTACGGCGGTGTTGGCCTGGGGAAAACCCATCTTCTGCATGCAGTTGGCAATATTATCCTAAGTAACAATCCTGCCTCGCGTGTGGTCTATCTACACTCTGAGGCCTTTGTTGCTTCAATGGTAAAAGCATTACAAAACAATACAATAGAAAATTTTAAACGGTGTTACCGCTCAGTCAATGCGCTTCTTATCGATGATGTCCAGTTTTTTGCGGGTAAAGAGCGTTCACAAGAAGAGTTTTTTCACACCTTTAATGCGCTTTTTGAATCACGGCAACAGATCATTCTGACCAGTGACCGCTTTCCAAAAGAGGTTACAGGTCTAGAAGAACGGCTGAAATCAAGATTTGGCTGGGGATTAACTGTTGCTATCGAACCTCCTGACCTTGAGACACGGGTCGCGATTCTCAAACGAAAAGCTCAACAGCTGTTTGACGTAGATCTGCCTAACGAGGTCGCCTTCTTTATTGGCAAACGGGTGCGATCCAATATCCGGGAGCTTGAAGGCGCGCTACGCAGAATTATTGCAAGCGCCCACTTTACCGGTAAGCCCATATCCCTCGATTTTGCCAAAGAGGCGCTGAAAGATATACTGGCCGCACACGATAAGCAGGTCACTATTGAAAACATTCAAAAAACTGTGGCGGAATACTTCAAGATACGCGTCAGTGATCTGCTGTCCAGTAAACGCAATCGTTCTATTGCTAGACCACGGCAGATTGCTATGTCACTTGCCAAGGAGTTAACCAACCATAGTCTGCCAGAGATTGGGAATGCCTTTGGCGGCAAAGACCATACGACCGTTTTATACGCGACACGTAAAATTGCAGCACTGAAAGAGAGTGACACGCGGATTGCGGAAGATTATGGAAACCTGTTAAGAACCCTTACGAACTGATGTGAATAAACTAGGGGTAAATAAGCGGCAAAAAAGTAATAAATGTTATCCACAACCTTTATACAGTAAGATTGCCCGGTTATATTCAGGTTAAACACAGCTGGATTTAAGTATATCTTATTGAAAATAAAGATAAAAACTCATGTATTCACAATTTATAGGCCCCTTAATAATAATAATAATATTGTTTTAAATAATAATATTATTATTTATTAGAGAGCAATATCATGAAAATAAAACTCCAAAGAGATCACTTGTTAAAACCACTTGCGCAGGTTGGAGGTGTTGTCGAAAGAAGGCAGACCCTCCCTATTCTCTCTAATGTACTCATTAAGATAGAGAATAACGAGCTGATCATTACGGCTACCGATCTGGAAGTGGAGTTAAAGGCAAGAGCAGAGATTGAGAGTGATGTTGAAGTGGATTTCACCCTGCCTGCACGAAAACTTATCGATATCTGCAAAGCACTACCTGCTGATGTGGAACTGCAGATTGATATAAGCAATGAACGTGCGATACTAAAATCAGGGCGTAGCCGATTCACACTAAGCACCCTGCCTGCGCGGGACTTCCCTGCAATTGAAGCTAATATAAGTAGTGAGAAATTTTCAATCCCCGGAAATATATTAAAACGGCTGATTGAAAAAACCCAATTTGCCATGGCCCAACAGGATGTTCGCTACTATCTGAATGGTATGTTGCTAGAGGTAAAAGAGGGAAAGATACGCACAGTTGCAACAGATGGACATCGTCTGGCTTTAAGTGAAGCTGATTTTGATGAGACATTGGATCTGGATGTGATTCTGCCCAGGAAAGCGGTGCTGGAACTTAGTAGAATATTGGTTGATTCAGATGAAAATGTACAGATCGAGATTAGCAGCAATCATGCAAAAATCATCGTTGGCAATATAAGCTTTACTACAAAACTTATTGATGGTAAATACCCTGACTATAAGGGGGTATTACCACGCAGTACAGGTAATAAAATGGAAGCGGACAGGGAAGAGATGCGTCAGGCACTGCAACGTGCATCCATCCTCTCTAATGAAAAATACCGTGGAATTCGATTTAAGGTCTCAAAAAACAGACTGGAGCTTTTAGCGCATAATCCAGAACAGGAGGAGGCGGAAGAGGAGATTGAGGTTGAATACAGTGGTGATGATCTAACGATTGGCTTCAATGTTGGATATTTTATTGATGTCCTTTCGGTTATCTCTTCAGAAAAGGTGCATATTGAACTGGCTGATGTAAGCAGTAGCTGCCTTATCTATGCCACAGACAACAATGAGAGCCGGTATGTTGTCATGCCAATGCGGCTGTAGTTTTGTGGTTGATGAAGAGTAACAGGGAATCATGCCCCTGAGTCTGCTACGAATTAGCCACCTTAGAAACATCCAGAACATTGAGATTGAACCAACTGCATCTATAAATCTGCTCTGGGGTGGTAATGGGGCGGGTAAAACCTCTATCCTGGAAGCCGTCTACCTGCTAGGCAGAGGCCGATCCTTCAGGGGCACAGAGATCGGCCCTTTGATTTCATCTGGAAAAAGCGAGACCGTTGTTTTTGGCAGGCTGTTTGGCGAAGATAAAAAAAGAGATGCTATTGGGGTCAGCAAGCAGCTAAAAGGGATTACACAAATAAAGATAAATGGTACTGCTGTAAACCGTCTCTCTACACTTGCACAAACCTTACCACTGCAAGTGCTCACCCCAAAATCACATGAAATCCTTGAAAGGGGCTCCGCATACAGGAGGCGATTTATCGATTGGGGCGTGTTCCACGTGGAACACGGTATTATTAATCTTGCTAATGATTACGCTAAGGCGTTGAAGCAGAGAAATGCAGCACTGAGGAGGTCACCTCAAACCGCCTTTGCATGGGACTATATACTGATTGAAAATGGCACACAGATTGAATCGATAAGAAGGCGCTACCTGGAGAAGCTCACTCCCATTTTTAGCAAGAAAATAGAGAAACTAATAGGTAGGGGGGATGTCACAATCAACTATCGGCGTGGCTGGTCTGAAAATGAGAGCTATGCAGAGAGTATAAAGCGCAGGGAAAAGGATGATCTCAATAGAGGGTTTACCGGCACCGGCCCTCACAGGGCAGATATAAAGGTTGAGATTGCCGGACTGCCGGTAGAGAAGGTAGTATCACGAGGAGAGCAGAAGCTCATAATTGCGGCACTCTATCTGGCACAGGCAAAGATTGCATCAACCGAGAGCAGGATAAAGCCACTCCTCCTGATCGATGATCTACCCGCAGAGCTGGATAAAGAGAAGCGGGCACTTTTTCTAAATGAGCTAACCGACCTTAACCTTCAAGTTTTTATCACAGGAATAGAGCGGGATTGCTTTTCTGCTATAGAGCCTTCAAGTGTGTTCCACGTGAAACATGGGCGGGTTTACCTGGAAAATTAACGCCACCTATCCTAAGCGGCAGTGCCGCCAAGCGTGTATAATACTGCGACCACAACAGGAGCATCAGTATGACGTATGATTCAACAAACATTAAGGTTCTGAAGGGTCTTGATGCAGTACGCAAACGCCCAGGCATGTATATCGGTGATACCGATGATGGCACTGGTCTGCACCACATGGTGTTTGAGGTTGTAGATAACTCCATTGATGAGGCGTTAGCGGGTCACTGCTCTGAAATCACAGTGGTTATCCATGAAGATCAATCAATCTCAGTGACAGATAATGGACGAGGTATCCCGGTTGACATCCATTCAGAAGAGAACCGTTCAGCAGCAGAAGTTATTATGACAGTGCTGCATGCGGGTGGTAAATTTGATGATGACTCCTATAAGGTCTCTGGCGGACTACATGGTGTGGGTGTTTCGGTGGTTAATGCCCTCTCTGAAAAACTAGAACTAAAAATTAAAAAAAATGGCAAGGTTCATTATCAACAATACAGGCTGGGCGAACCGCAGGCGCCACTGGCCGCTGTTTCAGATACGAATGAGACAGGCACGACAATAACCTTCAAGGCCAGCGCAGAGATTTTCACAAATATTGAATTTCACTATGATATTTTAGCTAAACGGTTGCGTGAACTCTCATTTCTTAACTCTGGTGTTCATATTATCCTTAGGGATGAGGCAAAAGAGAGAGAGGATGTATTTGAATATGTAGGCGGTATTCGCTCTTTTGTTGAACATCTGAATAAAAACAAGGTTCCACTGCACGAGCCGGTTTTCTATTTCTCTGCAGAGAAAGATGGAACTACAGTTGAGGTCGCAATGCAGTGGAATGAGTCCTACCAGGAAAATATCTTCTGTTTTACGAACAACATCCCTCAACGCGACGGTGGAAGCCATTTAGCGGGTTTTCGTGGTGGTTTGACGCGTACTTTGAACCAATATATCGAGCAGCAGGGGCTGGGTAAAAAGCAAAAGGTCAGCACAACAGGTGATGATGCCCGAGAAGGTTTGACCGCAGTACTCTCCGTCAAGGTGCCAGACCCTAAATTCTCATCCCAAACAAAGGACAAACTTGTATCCTCTGAGGTAAAAGGGATTGTAGAGAGCCTGCTTTCTGAAAACCTGGGTTCTTTCCTGCTGGAACGTCCTGCAGATGCAAAAGTGGTAATCGGTAAAATGATCGATGCCGCCCGTGCAAGAGAGGCAGCCCGCAAGGCTCGGGATATGACCCGGCGTAAAGGGGTGCTCGATATTGCCGGTCTGCCTGGGAAGCTGGCGGATTGTCAAGAGAAAGACCCCAGCCAGTCAGAGATCTATCTGGTGGAGGGTGACTCCGCTGGCGGCTCGGCAAAACAGGGGAGGGATCGCCGTAATCAGGCTATTTTGCCGCTAAAAGGCAAGATACTGAATGTGGAGAAGGCGCGTTTCGATAAAATGCTCTCATCGGCTGAGATTGGAACCCTGATAAAAGCGCTGGGCTGTGGTATTGGTCGGGAGGAGTTTAATCCCGAAAAATTACGTTATCACAGAATTATTATCATGACGGATGCCGACGTGGATGGCGCACATATTCGCACTCTGCTGCTTACCTTTTTCTACCGTCAGATGAAAGAGCTGGTAGAGCGCGGGCACATCTATATTGCTCAGCCCCCACTGTACAAAATCAAAAAAGGCAAGCAAGAACAATATCTTAAGGACGATGATGACCTGAACAGGTATCTATTGCAGGCTGCACTTGAAAATGCCTCTCTCTGTGTAAATGCAGAGGCGCCTCCACTGGCGGGCGAGTCAATTGAAAACCTGGCACAGACCTTTATCACAACCATGGCAACTGTAAACAGGCTGTCACGTCGTTATGATCAGGCCTTTATTGAGAAATTGATCTACATGCCAACGGTTACCCAGGAGCTGCTGGCCGATCCACAGGCGCTGGCCAGCTGGATGAGTGAGATGACCGGTCGTTTGAATCTTGATCAGGGACTCTCTAATCGCTACTCACTGGAGCGGTCGGCGCAGGATGAAAAACCGGCCTTCAAGATAGTCAAACGAACCCACGGCATAGAGCACCCCTCCAGCGTCCCTGATCAGTTCTTCTCAGGAGGCGATTACCGCAAGCTCAGAGGCCTTGGCCAACAGCTTGATGGCCTGCTGGCTGATGATGCCTATGTGCAGCGTGGCGAGCGTACCAGGCAGGTTGACAGCTTTAAACAGGCACTGGATTGGCTGATGGAAGAGGCCAAGCGTGGGCAACATATTCAGCGTTATAAAGGCCTGGGTGAGATGAATCCAGAGCAGTTGTGGGAGACCACAATGGATCCTAACAGCCGCCGACTGCTTCAGGTCAATATTGAGGATGCCGTAGCTGCCGATGAGATCTTTACCACCCTGATGGGTGATCAGGTAGAGCCAAGAAGGGAGTTTATCGAGGATAATGCATTGACGGTAGAAAACCTGGATGTTTAGTGTATGTTATTGATTAATTTATATTTAACTCTCTAATCGCTGTGGAAGAGTCTCCATTGTAGACTCTATCCATGCCTCTGATTTTTGATTGATTTCACTGCTCTTCAGCCCTTCCACCTCAATAGGGGGGCCAACAACAACCTGCACAGTGCCTGGGTATTTTTTCAGATCCCTTCTGCGCCAGAAAACACCTGAATTGAGGGCGATGGGAACGATCGGAAATTTGGAGTGATGCGCCAGGATGGCCCCCCCTGCCCCATAGCGTCTGCGTTCACCGGGTGCTACCCGGGTACCCTCAGGAAAGATAATGACGTTGTGTCCCTGCTTCAGGTGTTTTTCTCCCTCTTTCACCACCTGGTTCATCGCCGCCCGGCCAGATTTCCGGTCGATGCCTATCGCCTGAAGCGCCATCAGTGCCCAACCAAAAAAAGGCACCCAGAGCAGCTCTCTTTTTAAAACCCATGCCTGGCTGGGTGGCAGTAACCCTCGCAGTGCCAGCGTCTCCCAAGCGGACTGGTGTTTCGATAGAATGATGCAACCCGTCTCAGGAATATTCTCCAGCCCTTTAATTTCATAGTTTAAGTTACAGATCTTTGAGAGCAGCCAGAGATTGCTCATACCCCAGCCATTGGCCAGTGCTGAACGCTGTTTGAAGGGGAGCAGCAGCCCAACGGTGATGATTGCTGTAGCAAAGATGACCGTGGCAACAACCAAACAGACAAAATAGAGAGAGGAGCGTAGCAGTATCATTTCGTGTTGGTGAGCAGAGCATCCACAGCTGCAGCAAGGTCTGCATAGACAGGGATATTGTCAGAATCATCTATCTGGGAAGCGGTGGTTTTACCATTGCCTGTAAGAACCAGTATGGGCTGCGCACCAGTGGTTTGGGCGGCCTGTATATCCTTTAGACTGTCACCGATAAAAAAGGCCTCTGAAAGATCGGCATTCAGACGGCTGGCTATCTCCAGCAGCAGACCAGGTTTTGGCTTGCGGCAGCCACAGTTTTCGTCTGGTCGGTGTGGACAGAAGAAGAGTGCATCAATGTGTCCACCCTGCTGAGAGAGCGCATCGAACATCTTTTGATGTATGGCATTGAGTTGATCGACATTGAACAGGCCGCGCCCCAAACCAGATTGGTTGGTTGCGATCACTACGCGATAACCGGCATGGTTCAGTCTGGCGATGGCCTCCAGGCTTCCAGCAATAGGAGCCCACTCGTCAGGATGCTTGATATAGGCATCCGAGTCCCTGTTAATGACCCCATCTCGATCAAGGATGATAAGCTTCATAGGTGATGTTAGTGAGCGCTTACACTTTGACTGGATCCCGCCTGTAGCCTGGAAATATCGGCTACATTCAAGAACATGGCGGAAAGCGATGAGAGAAGAGCCAGACGATTCCGGCGCAGGCCATCATCATCACACATCACCATCACCCCATCAAAAAACAGGTCTACCGGCTCACGCAGAGCGGCGAGTTTTTGCAGCACTTCGGAGTAAAGACCCGCCGCCAGAAGTGGCTCAACAGCGGGTTCAAGCTCAGCAACCCGCTCAGCCAGCGCCTTCTCAGAGTGCTCCACCAGCAGATGGATATCAACTTGCGTCGGGATGGCCTCATCGGTTTTCCGCAGGATATTGGCGATACGCTTGTTGGCGGCTGCAAGGGCTTCAGCCTCTGGCAGCTGGCGAAAGTGTGCCACGGCTCTGACACGCCGGTCAAAGTCCGCAGGCCGGGTCGGGCGGCGTGCAAGCACGGCCTCTATCAGATCGGCTGAAAATCCCCGGTCTGCATAGTAGGCATTCAGCCGCTCCATCATATAGTTAAAAACATCATTGGCGGTGTTGCGGGTATCCCGCTTGTCGGCCAGCCCCGTTGCGGCTGCCTGTAACAGCGCCTCAAGATCAAGCGGCAGCGGGGTCTCAATAAGGATACGCAGTACACCCAGCGCAGCACGGCGCAGGCCAAACGGATCCTTCTCGCCGGTTGGTTTCTGGCCGATGGCAAAGATGCCAACAAGGGTGTCGAGCCGGTCTGCAATGGCAATGGCGCGGCCACAATTGGTCTGTGGCAGCCTGTCACCCGCATGGCGTGGCAGATACTGCTCCTCAATCGCGGCCGCAATATCACCCCCCTCCCCTGCGTGCTGTGCGTAGTGACGCCCCATCACGCCTTGCAGTGACGGGAACTCCCCCACCATATTGGAGAGCAGATCACATTTGGAAAGCTCTGCTGCACGAGCCGCCTCTGCCGGGTCAAAGCCGAGCTGCCCGGCGATCTGCTGCGCCAGTTGTGAGATGCGCTGGGATTTGTCATGCAGCGACCCCAGGGATTTCTGAAAAACCACAGTCTGAAGGCGAGGTATCAGTGCATCGAGTGGCTGTTTGAGATCCTGCTCCCAGAAAAAGGCGGCGTCGCTGAAGCGTGGGCGGATGACGCGCTCATTTCCGGCGCGAACCTCTGCCGGATCCTGGCTCTGGATGTTGCTGATGGTGATAAAGCAGGGCTGTAATCTGCCAGCGTTATCCACCACGGGGAAGTACTTTTGATGCTCCTGCATCGCCTTTATCAAGGCCTCTGAAGGCACCTCCAGAAAGCGCTCATCGAATGCGCCCATCACCGCAACAGGCCACTCGTTGAGTGCCGTCACCTCATCCAGCAGAGAGGAGTCGATAGTGGCTATCCTGCCAGCCTCAGCAGCGATCTGTTCCACCGCTGTCCGGATCTTCTCCCGGCGGGCATCCATATCGGCAATCACATACCCCGGATCGAGCAGCGTCTCAGCATAGCTGGCCGGGGTCTCCAGCACGATGGGGTCAGGGTGGTGAAAACGGTGTCCGCGGGTAGTGCGGCCAGCGGTCAGTCCCATGATGTCGCAGTCGATGATCTGATTACCAAACAGCATCACAACCCAGTGAACTGGCCGGACAAACTCTGCATCACCGCTACCCCAGCGCATACGTTTTGGGATCGGCAGCCGGGCAAGCGCCTGTTCAACCATAGCTGGAACCAGCGTCTCGGTCTGCTGGCCCGGCTGGGTTTGGCGGAACAGCAGCCAGACGCCTTTGGGGGTGTCCACCTGCTCCAGTTCAGAGACGGCCACACCGCAGGAGCGGGCAAACCCTTCCGCAGCCCTGGTAGCATTGCCTGCCTGATCGAAGGCGGCCTTCAGTGCCGGCCCCTTTCGTTCGACTGCACGGTCAGCCTGTGCCGTATCGAGCTGGGTGATCAGCAGTGCCAGGCGGCGTGGGGTGGCAAACCGTTGAATTGATTCAAAGCCAAGGCCAGCCTGGGTGATTTGAGACGCCACACTGGATTGAAAGGCGATAGAGAGGCGCTCAAGCGCCTTCGGTGGCAGTTCTTCGGTACCGATTTCGATGAGCAGGTCCTGCTTAACCATGGGGCACCTCCTGCTGCTGAGTCAACAAGGGGAAGCCAAGTGCCTCCCTGCGTTCATAATAGGCCTGCGCCACGGCACGGGAGAGTGAGCGAACCCGCAGGATAAACCGTTGTCGCTCAGTGACTGAGATGGCCTGCCGAGCATCCAGAAGATTAAAGGTGTGTGAGGCCTTGAGCACCTGCTCATAGGCGGGCAGCGGCAGACCCAGCTCGATCAGCTTCTGGCTCTCGGATTCGCAGGTGTCAAACCAGGAGAAGAGAGCATCGACATTGGCGTGCTCAAAGTTATAGGTCGACTGCTCCACCTCATTTTGATGGAAGACATCACCGTAGGTGACGGGGCCATTCGCGCCCTGGGTCCAGACCAGATCGTAGACGCTCTCGGCAGATTGCAGATACATGGCGATGCGCTCCAGCCCATAGGTGATCTCACCGGTGACTGGGCGGCAATCCAGGCCGCCAACCTGCTGGAAATAGGTGAACTGTGTCACCTCCATGCCGTTGAGCCAGACCTCCCACCCCAGCCCCCAGGCACCGAGGGTAGGAGACTCCCAGTTATCCTCGACAAAACGGATGTCATGTATCAGCGGGTCGATGCCAAGCATCTTCAGTGAGTCGAGATAGAGCTCCTGAATTGCCAGCGGAGAGGGTTTCAGAATAACCTGAAACTGGTAGTAGTGCTGCAGGCGGTTGGGGTTTTTGCCGTAGCGCCCGTCTGTAGGGCGGCGTGAAGGCTGCACATAGGCGCAGCTCCACGGCTCCGGGCCAATCGAGTGCAGAAAGGTTGCAGAGTGGAAGGTGCCCGCCCCCATCTCTATATCATAGGGCTGCAAAATAACGCAGCCCTGGTCTGCCCAAAACTGTTGCAGGGCAAAGATCAGCCCCTGAAAGGTGGAAACATCCGGCTGTGTAGCATCTGCTTGTCTGTTCAAGTCGCGGCCTTTTTCCTGCTGATAAGAAAATCGGGCGAGTATAACATTGGTGGAGTAGCAGGCGTATAATAACGGGTTACATTTTAGCCACAGACCAACAGCAGATGATTGCACCATGACCAAACAATACAAGGCCGCCGCCCTGATATCCGGTGGGCTCGACTCCATGCTGGCAGCTCGCGCCATCCAGGAACAGGGGATCTATGTGGAGGGGTTGAACTTTTTCACTGGATTCTGTGTAGAGGGCCACACCCACGCCATTCGCAAGAAGGATCAGAATCGGCCCAAACGAAACAATGCCCTCTGGGTGGCAGAACAGCTCGGCATGAAGCTCCACTTTGTGGATGTCATCGAAGAGTACAAAGAGGTGCTGTTCAACCCAAAGCACGGTTATGGCGCACATCTAAACCCGTGTCTGGACTGTAAAATCTTCATGGTTGAGAAGGCGCTTGAGTGGATAAAAGAGAATGAGTTCGACTTTATCATCACCGGCGAGGTGATCGGCCAGCGGCCAAAATCGCAGCGTAAAGAGACCATGCCGGTCATTGCACGAGAGTCCGGCGCCGGAGGGCTGCTGCTGCGGCCGCTCTGTGCAAAGAACCTCCCGGCCACGATACCGGAACAGGAGGGGTGGATAGACCGGGAGGCGCTGTTCGATTTTAGTGGCCGAACCCGCAAGCCCCAGATGGCACTGGCTGAAAGATATGGCTTTGCAGAGTATGCCCAGCCGGCCGGCGGCTGCTGTTTTCTTACCGATGCCCAGTATTCGGTCAAGCTGGCGGATCTCTGGAAGAGCCGGGGCACCAAAGCCTATGAGCTGGATGACATCATGTTGCTCAAGGTTGGACGGCACCTGCGCCCCAAGCCGGAGTTCAAGGTGATCATCTCGCGTGAAGAGGGTGAGGGGAAGTTTCTGCAGGGCTATAAAAACCAGTATGTCAGTCTGAAGACCACCAGCCATGCCGGCCCACTGGCGCTGCTGGATGGCCAACTGGAGCCAGGGGATCTGGAGCTGGCGGCCCGCATGGTCGCCCGCTACAGCCAGGGACGTAATGCTGGGCAGGTGGAACTTGAGGTCAGGGAAAAAGATGGCACCACCCGCACCCTGTCGGTTACCCCGCTGCCACCAGGCGAGATTCAAAAGGGGTGGCTGCTGTGAGCGCTTCTGATGATGTGGTGGTTGTCGATGCCCGGCGTCTGCTCTGTCCGATGCCGGTCATCCGGGTTCAGAACGAGGTGAAAAAATCCCCCCCCGGAACCCGCATCAGAGCCATCTGCACCGACCCGGGTGCCCTGAGCGATATCCCCGCCTGGGCGCGGGTCAATGGCCACAAGATCATAGCCACGGAGAGTGGGGATGATGAACACATCATCACGCTCGAAGTTGGCGAAGCATAGACTCTATGGGCGAGATCACCCAGTCAGCCAGGCAGCGATCAGAGACCACGCAAAAGGTGGCACTGGTTGGGGCGGCCGTCAATGCCCTGCTCTCGGTGGTCAAAATCTTTGTGGGCATCGTTGGTCAGTCACAATCGCTGGTTGCCGATGGGATTCACTCCGCCTCGGATCTGCTCTCCGATGGCCTGGTCTATTTTGTATCGCGCCGATCCCACCACGCCCCTGATGCGGAACACCCCTATGGCCATGGTCGGTTTGAGACCATGGCAACCATGGCATTGGGGGGATTTCTGATCATCGTTGCAGTGGGCATTGTCTGGGATGCCTTTCTGCGCATGTTCTCGCCAGAGAAGCTGCTGGAGCCGAGTGCCATCACCCTGATTGCGGCTGCGTTCTCTATTCTGGCCAATGAGGGGCTGTTTCAATACACCTTCCGCATCGGGCGAGAGATAAAATCCAACCTGCTGGTGGCCAATGCCTGGCACCATCGCTCGGATGCCGTATCATCCATCGTGGTGCTGGTCGGTATTGCGGGAACCATGGCCGGGCTGCCCTACCTCGATGCCGTCGCAGCCATTGGCGTGGGGCTGATGATTGGAAAGATTGGCTGGAGCCTGGGCTGGGGTGCGGCGCAAGAGCTGCTGGATCTGGGGCTGTCAGACGAGCGGATTGCGCTGATTCAAGGCATTATCCGCTCGATTGATGGCGCAGAGGATTTCCACCTGCTGCGCACTCGCAGCCTGGGTGGTCATGCTGCGGTGGATGTGCATGTCCGGGTCGCCTCCCGCTTGAGTGTATCGGAAGGGCACATGATCAGCCTGGTGATTGAACAGCGTCTTAAAAAAGAGCTTAAAGAGGTGGAAGATGTCACGGTGCATATTGATGCAGAGGATGATGAATCGGCCATCCGCTCCGAAGGCCTGCCCCTGCGAGCCGAGGTTATGGCGATGCTGGATCAGTGCTGGCAAGATATCCCCGCTGTGGCGTCACGAGATCGCATCGTCCTGCACTATCTGGATGGCAAGATCGAGGTAGAGCTCTTCTTCCCACGGGAACAGCTTGTGCAGCTGGGCGATATCGAACGGCTTGAGTCGGCGCTTCAACAGGCGCTATCCAATAACGACAACTTTGGAAAAGTGCGGGTCTATTTTGGGTAATCAGAGGGGCGAACAGTGGCCAGACCCTTTCGAGGTCATCGTTGTCGGCGGGGGCCATGCGGGTACAGAGGCGGCTCTGGCGGCAGCCCGGATGGGTGCACACACCCTACTGCTGACCCACAATATCGAAACCCTGGGGCAGATGAGCTGCAACCCCGCTATTGGCGGCATCGGCAAAGGCCATCTGGTTAAAGAGGTGGATGCCCTGGGTGGTGTAATGGGGCGGGCGGCCGACCGGGCCGGCATCCAGTTTCGCACCCTCAATGCGCGCAAGGGGCCGGCGGTTCGGGCAACCCGTGCCCAGACTGATCGGGTGCTCTACCGGGCGGCCATCCGGTCGGTTCTGGAAAATCAGCCCAACCTGGAGATCTTCCAACAGGCGGTTGATGATCTGGTGGTAGAGGGTGATCGGGTGACAGGCGTGGTAACCCAGATGGGGCTGCGCTTTCATGCATCAGCGGTTGTGCTAACGGTAGGCACCTTTCTGGGTGGGCGTATCCATATCGGGCTATCCAATTATGCCGGTGGCCGGGCGGGTGACCCCCCCTCCAATGCCCTGGCGCAACGGCTGCGTGAATTGCCTTTTAATGTGGCGCGGCTCAAAACCGGGACACCACCACGGATTGATGCACGCAGTATCGATTTCAGCCAACTACAGGCGCAGCCGGGCGACCGGCCTACGCCGCTCTTCTCCTTTATCGGCACCCCGGCAGATCACCCCCGGCAGGTGAGCTGCCATATCACCCACACCAATGAGCGCACCCACGAGATCATCCGGGGGGGGCTCTCCCGGTCGCCCATGTATGCCGGGGTGATCGAAGGAGTTGGCCCCCGCTACTGCCCCTCGATTGAGGACAAGGTGGTGCGCTTCGCGCAGCGTGATTCACACCAGATATTTATTGAGCCGGAGGGGCTGGATACCCACGAGATCTACCCCAACGGCATCTCCACCAGCCTGCCATTTGATGTGCAGCATGCGCTGGTGCGCTCCATGAAGGGCTTTGAAAACGCCTGGATCACCCGGCCGGGCTACGCCATTGAGTATGACTTTTTTGACCCACAGGATCTGCGCCCTTCACTCGAAACCCGTCACCTGGAAGGACTCTTTTTTGCTGGGCAGATCAACGGCACCACAGGCTACGAAGAGGCGGCGGCACAGGGGTTGCTGGCCGGGGCCAATGCCGTTTTGAAGCAGCGAGGAGAGGCACCCTGGTCACCCCGTCGGGATGAGGCCTACCTGGGGGTGCTGGTGGATGACCTGATAACCTGCGGCACCAGCGAACCCTACCGGATGTTTACCAGCCGGGCCGAGTACCGCCTGCTGCTGCGCGAAGACAACGCCGACCTGCGGCTGACAGAAAAAGGGCGGCAGTTGGGGCTGGTGGATGACCACCGCTGGGCCATCTTTGAAAAAAAGCGGGAGGCTATCGTGCAGGAGCAGCAGCGGTTGCGTGACTGCTGGGTGCACCCCGGCAAGGTCTCCGAAGAGCAGGTTCGATCCATTCTCAATGGTGCACTGTCGCGTGAGGCCAGGGTGCTGGATCTGCTGGCCAGGCCGCAGATTGGCTATGCAGAACTGATGCAGCTGCCAGGGGTTGGCCCGGGCGTGGATGACCCAAAGGTGGCAGAGCAGCTGGAGATCCAGGCCAAATATGCGGGCTATATTGAACGCCAGCGTGAAGAGATAGAGCGGCAACAGCGCAATGAGGCACAGGTGCTGGGGGATGGACTCGATTACGACCAGGTGCGGGGTCTCTCTTTCGAGGTGCGGGAGAAGCTGAAACGAAACCGCCCGGCAACACTGGGACAGGCATCCCGTATACCGGGCATTACACCGGCCGCTATCTCCCTGTTGCTGATCCATATAAAACGAACAGAAAAATGAGAGAAGCAGAACTGAGCCAGGCATTGGCTAGCGGCATAGCTGAACTGAATCTACAGATTACAGCAGAGCAGCAGGAAACCCTGCTGACCTATATCGCTTTACTGAACCGCTGGAACAAGAGATTTAATCTCACGGCCGTACGTGACCCTGCTGAGATGATCCCACGCCACCTGTTGGATAGCCTGTCAGTAAGTGATTACTTACAAGGCAAAAGGGTGCTGGATGTGGGCACCGGAGCGGGGTTGCCGGGGATACCGCTGGCCATTCTTCTGCCTGATATTCAATTCACCCTGCTCGACAGCAATGGCAAAAAAACCCGCTTCGTCAGGCAGGCGGTGATGGAGCTGGGGCTGAAGAATGTGCAGGTAGAGCAGATGCGTGTAGAGGCCTACAGACCCACACAAAAATTTGATACCGTGATAACCCGCGCCTTTGCTGCACTGTCTGAAATCCTCAGTCTGACCTCACACCTTCTTGCACCTACCGGACAACTACTGGCGATGAAAGGCCGTCAGACACAGGATGAACTGGAGGTTGCAGATCTGGCAGGGCGATCCGTTGAAGTAATCCAGCTACAGGTGCCGCAGTTGGAGGGGGAGCGCTGTGTGGTGCTGATCAACCGCAAGGTGGAGTGATCTTTTGTGCAGAGGCCATTAGGGTTGCTGCCCCAAATGCACTTTGCATAGATCAATGGGGCCAGACTCCAATACCGCTACCAGTCATACGCTAACCTGATGATTTTCATATAGATGAGGTGATAATTTAAAGTTAAGCGCCAACATGTTTTTGGATATAATTGAATTTCCTACAAAACAACATATCCAGATGAA
>JAKISI010000079.1 GCA_021648685.1 Candidatus Polarisedimenticolaceae bacterium | reverse complement strand
AGCCATCGCAAAATAGGGCTTCAG
This sequence comes from Candidatus Polarisedimenticolaceae bacterium, assembly GCA_021648685.1. Classification (GTDB taxonomy): domain Bacteria; phylum Pseudomonadota; class Gammaproteobacteria; order Chromatiales; family Chromatiaceae; genus WFXD01. The sequence goes on along the minus strand of JAKISI010000079.1, from coordinate 7,990 downwards.
CTCCTTGAGTCCCTGGTCGGTAAATTTCAGTCGACCCTAGAGGTCGGACAAAGAGCACTCTCTTATGGTACAAATAATCTTCTAAAGATTATTTTGTATCTATACAAATACTTTCCGGGATGTATTGAATGACCCCAAGAGATTGAAATTCAATGATTAAATGCCACTTTTCCCGCCTCATGGGGGAGCGCAAGCTCAAGATATCCGATGTATGCCGGGATACCGGCATCAATCGGGGGACTCTTACGCGTCTCTATCGCGAAACTGCGCAGCGTGTCGAGCTGGAGACATTGGATCGTCTCTGCGAATATTTCCAGTGTGATGTCGGTGATCTGTTCGAGCGGCTTGGGTCGGCAGCGGACCGATGACCATGCAGTCTGAAAATTTTGAGTTTATCCGCCGCTTTCGGCCGGAGCTGGCCGATCTGGGCGGCTATGCCGAGGCGATTTTGCATATCGACCCCGGCAGCGCCCAGACCCGCCTTCGCAGCTTGGCGGAAACCATCACCAAGGCGATCCACCGCCAGGAGCGCCTGCCGTTTATTCCCCAGGCCAGTTTTTATGATCTGCTGCGTGCCGAGAGTTTTATCGCCGTGGTGGATCGTTCGCTGATCAACCACCTCGATTATCTTCGCCGCCAGGGCAACGACACCGCCCACGGGGGCAAGGGCGATCTGCGCACCGCTTCCAAAGCGCTGGGGGTGGGCCACCAGTTGGTCAGCTACATGGCGATGAAATACCACGGCCTGAGCCGCGCCCAAATCCCCGACTTTAAGGTGCTTCAGGACAAGCGCATTGAGCTGAAACAACTGCAACAGAGCGTCAAAGAGTACAAAGAGGCTCTCGACAGCAAGGCGCAAGAAGTAGACAACCTTCTGGACAAGCTCGACCAGGCCAACACTCAAGCGCAGCAAACTCAGGCGGAATCCAGCGAATCAGAGCGCCACCACGCCCGCCAGCAGAGTCAGCAGACCGCCTCGTCCCTGGCCTGGGACGAGGCCCAAACCCGCCAGTTGCTCATCGATGAGATGCTGGAACGGGCGGGCTGGAACATCAGCGACACCGAGCAGGTGACCTTGGAACACCCCGTCGAGCATCAGCCCACCGCCTCAGGCAGAGGCTATGCCGACTACGTGCTGTGGGACGACAGCGGCAAACCGCTCGCAGTCATCGAGGCCAAGAAATCCAGCGTCAAAGGCTTGCAGATTGGCCGCGAACAGGCACGCATCTACGCCGATGGTCTGGAAAAAATACACGGCCAGCGGCCGGTCATCTTCTACACCAACGGCTACGAAACCTATCTCTGGGACGATAGCCAGTACAACAGCTACCGTCAGGTCTACGGCTTCTACAGCCGTGACAGCCTCAACTACCTGATCTATCAGCGAAGTTATCGTGAGAGCAGCCTGGAGCAGAACAATCCAAAACGAGAGATTGCCGATCGTGCCTATCAGATCGAAGCGATCAAGGCCGTCGCCAGCCGCTTCCAGCAGCAGCGCCGCAAAGCGTTGATTGTGCAGGCTACTGGCACCGGCAAAACCCGTGTCGCCATTGCCATCAGCGAACTGTTGACGCGCACCGGCTGGGCGAAGCGGGTGCTGTTTCTCTGTGATCGCCGCGAGCTGCGCCGTCAGGCCGATACCGCCTTTAAAGACTACCTACCCAGCGAACCGCGCTGCGTGGTTGGTGAAGGCAATAAAATCGACGAGAATGCGCGCATCTTCGTCGCCACCTACCCCGGCATGATGGGCCGTTTTCATCAGCTAGATGTCGGTTTCTTTGATTTGATCATCGCCGACGAATCCCACCGCTCCATCTACAACAAATACCGTGAAATATTCCTCTATTTCGATGCACTGCAACTGGGGCTGACCGCCACCCCGGTCAAATATATCGCCCGCAACACCTTCGATCTATTTGCCTGTGAAGACCAGGACCCAACCTTTGAATACAGCCTCGACGATGCCATCAAAAACGAACCGCCCTATCTGGTGCCGTTTCGCGTTAAAGAGCTGACCACCGAGTTTTTGCGCCAAGGGATTCACTACAACGATCTGAGCAAAGCGCAGCAACGCCAGCTCGAACAGGACCTGGGTGAAGAGGAGGCCAAAGTCACCACCATCAAAGGCAAAGATATCGGCCGCAAACTCTACAGCACCGATACCGACCGCATCATCCTCAAAAACCTCATCGATAACGGCATCAAAGATGCCACCGGCTCACTGGTGGGAAAAACCATCGTCTTCGCCCAAAGCCAGGGCCACGCCGAGCATCTGGAGCAGCTGTTCACCCGGCTTTACCCCCAATACGGCACCCGCGTCTGCAAGGTGATTCACAACAAAGTGAGCCGCGCCGATGCGCTGATCGATGAGTTTAAAGCACACGGTAATGACTTTCGCATCGCCATCTCGGTCGATATGCTCGACACCGGCATCGACGTGCCCGAAGTGGTCAACCTGGTCTTTGCCAAGCCCGTTCGCTCCTGGGTTAAGTTCTGGCAGATGATTGGCCGGGGCACCCGCTTGTGTCTTAATCTGTTTGGTGCTGGGCGAGATAAATCTGAATTCTATATTTTCGATCACTACGGCAACTTCGCTTTTTTTGAAGAGGCCTACAAAGAGGTCGAAGAGCAGGTCGGCAAGTCGCTGCTACAGCAGCTGTTTGAAGTGCGCCTTGGCCTACTAGATGTGGCACTGAAACAGAACCATAAAGCGGCTTTTGATGTTGCCTGCGAGCTTATTCGCCGCGACCTGCAAGACCTGCCCGACACCAGCATCAGCATCAAACACCACCTGCGCAGCATTCACCAACTGACCCAAACCGACGCCCTGGCCACCATGGGCGCCACCACCCGCAACACCCTGGCGCAGACCATGGCCCCGCTGATGGGCAGCCGCGTACTACGCGACCGGGAAGCCATCGCCTTTGATCGCCTGGTGGGCGAGATGCAACGCTGTTTTGTTCAACAGGCCGCCTGTTTTGACGACCTAAAACAACAGCTGTTGATCGAATTGAGCACACTGGCGGTGAATATTCAGGTGGTGCGCCAGAAAGAGGCGGTGCTCAACCAGGTGCAAACCGCTGAGTTCTGGCGCCAGGCCAGCATCGACACCCTGGAGTGGCTGCGCACCGAGCTACGCGGCATTATGAAATATCGTCAAAGCGGCACCGGCCCCGGCGATTCAACCCAAACCACCGGCGTTAAAGAGGAGGGCGAAACCTACGAGGTGGAGCGCAAAAACATCCTCAGCAGTGAAACCGAGGGGCTGCAATACCGCCGCCGCATCAAAAAAATACTGGACCAGATGTTGAGCGATAACCCGGTGCTGCAAAAAATCCACCGCAATCAGCCCGTCTCAGTGCAAGAGCTGGAGAGACTCACCTCCACCATCCTCACCCAGCACCCCGGTGTCGATATCGCGGTATTGAACCAATTTTACCAACGCACCGCCCAGGAGCTGCATACCACCATCCGCGAGCTGATCGGCATGGACGCCAACGCAGTGGAAAACCACTTTACCCAATTTCTCCACGCCCACCCGCAGCTCAACCACAAGCAGGTACAGTTTATGAACCTGCTGAAACAGTACATCAGCGAGCACGGCACCATTGAAGCGGTGGAAAAACTTTATGACGCGCCCTTCACCAGCATCTCGCATGAAGGTATCGACGGCGTATTCAGCACAGCGGATGCCGACGATCTAGTGACCCTGCTACGCCCCTTCTGGGGTAAACGTCAGGAGCTACGACCCTGATGACAACTCAACCCAACATCCGCAGCGGTGATTGAATGTTAGAAATATCAACCCTGGATGACATCGCCGCCCTGCACGAAAACTTCGAAATTGAATGCAAACTCGCTGCTGGCAAGGATGGCAATGGCGAATTGCCCAGAGACTTCTGGGAAACCTACAGCGCCTTTGCCAACAGCGACGGCGGCGACATCCTGCTAGGCATAAAAGAGAAAAGAGGAGGTTTTCAAGTAGGCGGCATCAATAATGTTGCCAAGGTGCTGGATGACCTGGGGGAACAGGCCGGTTCGGGGATTCCCAAGATTTATCACGGCTGGAACAGCCAGCACTGGCGCACGCCGCTACTGTACGAAAAAGAGCAACCCTCAGAACAGACACGGCTGGAATTACGAATGCTCGACCTATTGCCCGAAGGGGCGATTGAGCAGCTGCAAGCGATCTTTGGGGCACGCTTTGATGGACTGGAGCAACTGGAACGGCTGATCCTGGCCACCGCCGTTACCGAGCAGGTCGTCACCCACCAGCGCATGGTCGAAATCACCACAGAACATGCCCATGACTTGACACTGGCCTTCCAGTCTCTGAGTAAAAACAGCCTGCTGGTCACCAGCGACCGGGGCCGGGGCACCGTCTATTGCCTGCCGGGCCAAGCCTTCCCAACGCCCGACCAGACCTTTGGTGAAAGCAGTGTGATTGCCCCCCACGCTATGTCCGGAGCTCAAACCCCAAGCTCCGGACATTCGCAACAGATGCCCGACGGTTGCCTGAGCGTGGAGGGCCTTTCCAAACCATTGATTGATAAAGTCGAATTGCTGGAGTTCCTACTACATGTGGGACTACGGCTCGATGCTGGTGATGCGATGGAGAAGAAACGCCTCCCCAGGGAGAGGATGGAGGCGATTATTCTCAATTTGTGCCGAGACTACTACCTGACACTTCCCGTGTTATGCAGCCTGCTGCAACGCCGGCCCGACCCGTTGCGAAAGCAGTATCTCAAACCACTGGTCGAACAAGGCGCATTGGTGCTGGCATTCCCCACCACGCCGACGCATCCACTGCAAGCCTACACGGCAACGCAATAAGCGGCGGCCTCGGCATTTAAACGAACCGCCTAAACAACAGATAAAGAGAAGTAAAAACAGATGCTAACCGGCTCACTAAGAAACAACATCGATAAACTCTGGGAAAAGTTCTGGACTGGGGGGATCACCAATCCCTTGACGGTGATCGAGCAGATCTCCTACCTCATGTTCGCCCGCCTGCTCGACAGCCAGGAGAGCACCAACGAGCGCAAAGCGGCGCGTACCGGCAAAGCGTTTGAGCGCCACTTCCCCGAAGACAAAGTGGGGCAACTATTGCGCTGGCAGAATTTTAAAAACATGAGCGGGGCCAAAATGCGGTCTCACCTACGCGACAGGGTTTTTCCCCATTTTGCCAACATCCACATGGGTGAGGGTGATATTGCCGAGTTTATGCGCGATGCGGAGATGGAGATCAAAAACGAAGCGGTGTTGATCTCCGCCATCGAGATGGTGGACAAGCTGCCGCTGACCGACAGCGACATCAAGGGCGACATCTACGAATACCTGCTCTCCAAACTCACCACCGCCGGTATCAACGGCCAGTTCCGCACCCCGCGCCACATCATCGACCTGATGGTTGCCATGGTGGATGTGCAGCCCGAGCACACCGTTTGTGATCCCGCCTGCGGCACCGCCGGCTTTCTCGCCCGCACCATGGAGTACCTCAACAAAACCCACAGCTCCGAAGCGGGCACTTTTACCGATGACGAAGGCAACCTCCACTACAGCGGTGACCTGTTAGAACCCTACCGTGACCACATCAACAAACAGATGTTTTGGGGTTTTGACTTCGACACCACCATGCTGCGCGTCTCCGCCATGAACATGCTGCTGCACGGCGTCAGCAGCCCCAATGTTCACTATCAAGACAGCCTCAACAAATCGTTCAAAGATAGCTGGCCCGTGCAGGAGCAGAACGCCTTTGACATCATGCTCGCCAACCCGCCCTTTAAAGGCAGCCTCGATGCAAGCGCCACCAACCCCGAGCTGCTCAAAATGGTCAAAACCAAAAAGACCGAACTGCTGTTCGTCGCCCAGATTCTGCGCATGTTAAAACTCGGCGGCCGCAGTGCCACCATCGTCCCCGACGGCGTGCTATTCGGCTCCAGCAAAGCCCACCAGCAACTGCGCAAAACCCTGATCGAAGCGAACCAGCTCGAAGCCATCGTCAGCCTGCCCAGCGGTGTGTTTAAACCCTACGCCGGTGTCTCCACCGCCATCCTCTTTTTCACCAAAGGGGGGTGCACCGAAAACGTCTGGTTCTACGACCTGCACGCCGATGGCCGCAGCCTCGACGACAAACGCACCGCGCTAGTGAGTGAAGAGAAATTCGGCCCCCTGCCCAGCGCCGCGCTGAGTGACGAAGAGCAGGCCAAAAACAACCTGCCCGACTGCTTGCAACAGTGGCGTGCTTACCAAAAAACACCCCCTCTCCCTCTGGGAGAGGGCCAGGGTGAGGGTGGTCTGTTTTCGGACAGAACCCAACAAGCCTTTCTCGTCCCCGCCAGCGAAATCGCCGCCAACAAATACGACCTCTCCATCAATCGTTATAAAGAGGTGGTCTACGAAGAGGCGCAATACGACCCGCCCAAAGAGATCCTCAAACGCATGAAGGCACTGGAAAAAGAGATTATGCGAGAGATGGATGAGTTGGAGGGGATGTTGTGATGGAATCATTAACTGGGCCGGTTAATGAAATTGCAGATGTTATTTCAGGTTACGCTTTCAAAAGTGGTTGGTTTGGGTGCGGCAGCGATAAAGTTATTCGTATCAGTGATCTTCAAGATGGTTGGATAAATACAAATACGGCGGTTACATTTGATTCTGAAGAACATACTGTTTCTGATGATTTTAGAGTTAAATCAGGTGATATCCTGATGGCTTTATCTGGAGCGACAACAGGTAAGATTGCCATTGCCACGCCCAGTAGTGCAGGCACATACGTGAATCAGCGCGTTGCTATTATTCGCGGGAAAGCCTCCGAAAATGCAGCTTACTTAAAATATGTATTCAGTGGAGGTTTATTGGAAAAGTTGCTTCTTAATGCTGGTGGTGCAGCGCAGCCGAATTTAAGCCCTAAAGCACTGGCTCTTATGGAAATCCCACTCCCCCCACTCCCCGAACAAAAACGCATCGCCGCCATCCTCGACAAAGCCGACGCCATCCGCCGCAAACGCCAACAAGCGATCCAACTCGCCGACCAACTCCTCCGCGCCGTGTTTCTGGAGATGTTTGGTGACCCAGTGACGAATCCGAAGGGGTGGGATGAACTGGTGTTGAAAGACATCGCTGATATCCGATCCGGGGTCACTAAAGGTAAGAAAATAGATTCATCAACTGCGGTGACCTTACCCTATATGCGTGTGGCTAATGTGCAAGATGGTTATCTTGATTTGGGGGATGTTCAGAATATAACGGTATCGCCCAAGGATGCCGAAAAGTGCCGTCTAGAGAGTGGAGATATTTTGCTAACTGAGGGTGGCGATCCAGATAAGCTTGGTCGTGGTTATGTTTGGCATGGGGAAGTCGAAGGTTGCATTCACCAAAATCATATTTTTTCTGTACGAGTGCATAACCCTGAACAAGTAAACCCAATATTTCTTAGCGCAGTTATTTCTTCTCAGAGAGGCAAACGTTATTTTCTAAAGGTAGGTAAGCAGACTACGGGAATAGCAACTATAAACAAAACCGTACTAAGTGAATTCGTTCCGATAGTTCCACCTTATGATGTGCAAATGAAATACATTGCTGCTGTTCGTAAGGTTGAATATTTGAAAGGGCTTTATCAATCATCAAGCCTGAATATTTTTGAATCTATTAGCCAAAAAGCCTTCGTGGGTGAGCTATGAGCGCTTGCCTTAACCTTAGCGATGAAGTACTTGAACCAAGTGCACACTCGCAGCACATAGGGTTTTACACATGAGCCAAATCAAGCGACTGCCTCTTGAAGGTGACCTCGAAACCAAAGTGGTTTTGAAAAAACTGGTCCTCGCCCACCAGGCCTTGGCCGAACTCAAGGAGGTGGCCGCCTCCATGCCAAACCAGAGCATCTTGATCAGCACCTTATCCTTGCAGGAAGCCAAGGAGAGCTCGGAAATTGAAAACATCATCACCACCCATGATGACATTTACCGTAGTGACAGTGCCAGCAGCCACT
>JAKISI010000025.1 GCA_021648685.1 Candidatus Polarisedimenticolaceae bacterium | reverse complement strand
TGGTGTCAGCTTGCCATTACCTCGAAAAGCATGACCATCTTTAGCCTGAGATTCCTTGATCCAACGTCCCAGCATTTGTGGGTTTATATCCAGGCTACTCGCAGCCTCCTTCCGACTATAGCCTTGGCCGGTAACCAGGCTGATGGCATCCAGCTTAAACTCTTTTGAATATTTCTTTCGCGTTGTCATTTTTTCTACCTCAGTTAAGTCGTTAATTATGCTTAACTGGGGTGTACAATTCCATTAGACCACGTCACTCTACGAAATCTATGGCACGCAGGTCAGTCATGAGCTTATTTCAAACGTCACAGATAAGGTTATTGATGAGGTAAATGCGTGGCAAAACAGACCCTTGGAAAGCATATATCCTATTGTTTACCTTGATTGCATCCACATCAAAACCCGCGATAACCACATGATTTGCAATAAGGCTGTCTATATTGCGCTGGCCGTAAACATGGAGGGGCAAAAGGAGGTTTTAGGGCTTTGGATCAGCAAAAATGAGGGCGCAAAGTTCTGGTTACAGGTGGTTACAGAGCTTAAAAATCGGGGTGTTGAGGATATTCTTATTGCCTGCGTTGATGGACTTAAAGGCTTTGAGGAAGCCATCGTAAGCGTCTTTCCACAAACAATAGTCCAGCTCTGCATCGTTCATATGGTTAGAAATTCTATGCGATTTGTGCCGTGGAAGGATAAAAAAGTGGTGGCGGCTGATCTGAAAGCCATATATTCAGCCTCATCTGAGGAAGCTGCAAAGTTGGAGCTTCAAAATTTCCACGACAAGTGGGATGACAAATACCCAACTATATCAGATATTTGGCAACGAAACTGGAACGCTATTACACCATGTCTGGCTTTCCCTGAATTTATCAAAAAAGCTATCTACACCACAAACGCAATAGAGGCTGTAAACCGCCAAATCCGTAAGATTATCAAAAGCAAAGGAGTTTTCCCAAATGACACTGCCGTAAAAAAATCTTTGTTTCTAGCATTGCAAAATGCGAAGAAAAAGTGGACTATGCCTATCAGGAATTGGCCACAAGCATTGAACCAATTCGCGATTCTATTTAACGATAGAATTAAGTTTTAATTGCTACTTACACAATCTATCTGACAGCCTCCCTACTTAACGATATAATCGCCTGGTTGCCTTCAGTTTTGTTGCTGTATCTTCAATTCTAGTAATATTCTCCTGAAGTAGTATATAAGGCTATTTCCCACCTTCCTGCTTCGCAGCATGATATGGTTTTAGTTGCCATAGTTTTTTGCTTTCAAACTGCTTCCAGTCACCTGAAATTATTTTGAGAAAGTTCTTTCCAAAGATAACAAGAGAAAGCTAGACTCAAAAAGCCGTAATCAAGCAAGAATAAAAAACTAGGCAATAGAAAAAACAATATTTGACCATATGAAAGGAGCCAATTATGGGAGATGTAAAGCAGCAAAAGGCCATCATATATTGCCGGGTTTCCAGTGTCGCACAGATGCAGAAAGGCGATGGTCTTGGCTCTCAAGAGACAAGATGCCGTGAATTTGCCCGTCACAAGGATTACGATGTTATTGAAGTTTTCAAGGATGAAGGTGCAAGTGGCAGTATAGTTGATCGCCCCGGCATGCAGGCCATGCTTAAATTCTTACGCAAACAAAAAAATGAGCAATACATCATCCTTATTGATGATATTAGCCGCCTTGCCCGTGGGCTGGAAGCTCATATCCAGCTCCGCACAGCTATTAGTGTTGCTGGAGGTAAGCTGGAAAGCCCTTCTATAGAGTTTGGAGATGACTCCGACTCTGTCCTTGTTGAAAACCTGCTTGCCAGCGTTTCCCAGCACCAACGCCAGAAAAATGCTGAGCAGACAAAGCACCGCATGGTTTCCAGAGCAATGAACGGATATTGGAGCTTCAATCCACCTGTAGGATACCGCTTCACCCAAGTGAGCGGTCATAGCGGCAAGGTTCTGGTTCGTAATGAGCCTGTGGCCTCTATCGTTCAAGAAGCGTTAGAAGGCTTTGCCAGTGGCCGTTTTGAAACCCAAGGCGAGGTAAAGCGTTTTTTAGAATCTAGCGCAGCCTATCCAAAAGACCGCAGTGGCGAAATCCGCTTTCAGCGTGTCACAAATATGCTGCACAAAGTTATATATGCAGGCTATCTCGATATACCAAATTGGGATATAAGCCTGCTTCCCGGCAAACATGAAGCTCTCATTAGCTTTGAAACCTATCAGGCTATTCAAGATCGTCTAAATAGCTCGCCGCGAGCGCCTGTACGCAAAGATATTAATGAGGATTTCCCGCTTCGTGGCTTTGTTACGTGCGGCTGTTGCAATGAGTCTATGACAGCTTGCTGGTCAAAAGGGCGCAATACCACCTATCCGTATTATTTGTGCTTTAAAAAGGGCTGTGAGCAATACAGGAAGTCTATCCGCAGGGAAAAGATTGAAGAGGAGTTTGAAAAGCTGCTTCTAAATCTGCGCCCATCTGAAAATCTTTTTGCTATGGCTAAAAAGATATTTCGTGAGCTTTGGGATCGCAAATCTGCAAAGCATAAACATGAAAACATTGAGATAGAGAAGGATTTACGCAAAATTGAGCGTCAGGTTGAGCAGCTCCTCGATAGGATCGTGGATGCTGATAATCAGAGCGCGATCTCGGCCTATGAAAAACGCATTAAGGATTTAGAGGGGCGTAAGATTGTATTGCGTGAAAAAGCCTCTAAATCCGGGGCAAGAATGCCTGCCTTCGACAAATCTTTTCGAACCGCTTTTGAATTCCTCTCAAACCCGCATAAACTATGGGCTTCCGAGAGGTTAGCAGATAAGAGAACAGCACTGAAACTGGTGTTTTCAGGCAAATTGCCATACTACCGAAATGAAGGTTTTCGAACCGCCCCAATCGCCCAGCCCTTCAGGCTTTTGAGCGATATTAAGGGGGGTAAGTATGAAATGGCGGAGAGAGAGGGATTCGAACCCTCGATGGGCTTTTAACCCATACTCCCTTAGCAGGGGAGCGCCTTCAGCCACTCGGCCATCTCTCCAGTTAATTACGTTTGTGCGCTTCCATTCAATGGGCTTATGGCCCATGCAGGGGAGCGCGTTACTCCGGGCATCCTGCCCTTCGCCCCTTCGGGGTCGGCTTGCAGCCGATCAAAATTGCTCCTGGCAATTTTGTCAGCCACTCGGCCATCTCTCCAGTTAATTACGTTTGTGCGCTTCCATTCAATGGGCTTATGGCCCATGCAGGGGAGCGCGTTACTCCGGGCTTCCTGCCCTTCGCCCCTTCGGAACCAGCTCTGCGCTCCTAACCCATTTTTTGGCTGCTTTTAGCAATAACGGGGTTCTTTTCAGAACCCCGCATCAGTGCTTTATCCTTCAGCACTATCCTCAGACGCTGTCTGAGCCTGTTCCCGTTTGATCCTTTCATAGATCTCTTCACGGTGTACCGTTACGTCTCGAGGAGCATTAATCCCGATACGCACCTGGTTGCCTTTAACGCCTAGCACCGTTACGGTTACTTCATCACCAATCATCAGTGTTTCGCCAACACGGCGAGTTAATATCAACATCTTAAATCTCCCTGCCTTGTTCCTTAAATCCAAACAACGCCCCGTCCCAAATGGGCACCTGATCTCCTATCAGCCCATCATAGGGGAGTACGCTGCCAACCAAGCCTTTTCCACACGATGATTAAATCACCTAGTGTCAGGCGGGTTTGATTCTACCAGCACTGCGCGCTTTTCTAAAGGGGGGAGATTGAAGTACCTTATCCCCGATTTGACTCACCTGCCAGTTCAAACGCCTCGTGGAGTGTGCGCACACCCAGCTCAAGGTATTTTTCATCGACCACAACGGATATCTTGATCTCTGATGTCGAGATCATGCGAATATTGATCCCCTCTTTTGCCAGTGCTTCAAACATGGTGCTAGCTATGCCGGCGTGCGACCGCATGCCGACACCGACCAGTGATATCTTGACGATCGTATCATCACCCGTTACTTCACGCGCCTTTAGTTCAGCCGCTGTGGTCTGCAGAACGCCCAGTGCTTTTTTATAGTCGTTGCGGTGCACGGTAAAGGTGAAATCCGTAGCGGCATCTTCTGCAATATTCTGCACAATCATATCCACTTCGATATTGGCCGCCGCAATAGGGCCAAGGATTTTATGTGCCACACCGGGCTGATCAGGCACCCCTAGAACAGTGAGTTTTGCCTCATCACGGTTAAATGCAATACCAGATATTTTTGCTTCTTCCATACCCTCGTCCTCAAAGGTGATCAGGGTGCCTTCGCCCTCTTCAAAGCTGGAGAGTACACGAAGGGGCACGTTATATTTGCCTGCGAACTCAACGGCGCGGATCTGCAAGACCTTTGAGCCAAGACTGGCCATCTCCAACATCTCTTCAAAGGTGATACGGCTCAGCCGGCGTGCATGGGGCTCTATTCGCGGATCAGTGGTGTAGACACCATTTACATCGGTAAATATCTGGCACTCATCCGCCTTTAAGGCTGCTGCCATCGCCACCGCGGAGGTATCTGACCCACCCCGACCCAGCGTGGTGATATTGCCATGTTCATCAACACCCTGGAAACCGGCAATCACTACGATGCGACCTGCATCAAGATCGGCGCGCACTGATGCAACATCAATATCCTGAATGCGGGCTTTGTTGTGGACACTATCCGTCAGGATACGCACCTGGCCGCCCGTATAGGATCGGGCGGGACAACCCCGTTTCTCCAGGGCCATGCTCAGGAGTGCAATGGTGACCTGCTCGCCGGTAGAGAGCAGAACATCCAGCTCCCGTGGCGTGGGCTGCTCTTGAATGGCGTGTGCCAGGCCAACCAGTCGATTGGTTTCGCCTGACATCGCAGAGACAACGACAATAATATCTTCACCATTCTTGCGACTCTGCTGCAGTTTGTCGGCTACGGCCTGGATGCGGTCGATGGTTCCAACAGAGGTGCCGCCAAATTTTTTGACAATGAGTGCCATGATTGCTGATCAATATATATTATAAGGTTACACGGATGTTTTATGCGTTCATCAACGGCCGCCGATTAGACACGGAAATGTTTTAACCCGCAACTTTTTCCTGCACCCAATCCTTAACCTGCATCAGGGCTTCGGCTAACGCATCGGGTCGGTTGCCCCCCGCTTGTGCCATATCCGGGCGGCCGCCCCCTTTGCCACCCACTTTTTCCGCCACTTCCCGGATCAGCTCACCGGCTTTCATGCGGCTCGTCTGATCCGCCGTCACACCGGCAACCAGGCTCACCTTCCCGTTATTTACCGTCGCCAGCACAATCACCGCTGAGCCCAGCTTGTTCTTGAGTTGGTCCATCGTATCACGCAACGATTTTGGATCAACACCATCCAGCTCTGCAGCCAGCACCTTTACCCCGCCAACCTCTACCGCACTGCCAGCCAGATCACTGCCAGCAGCGCTGGCCAGCCTGCCTTTCAGCTGCTCAAGCTCTTTTTCCAGGACGCGGTTTCGTTCAACCAGTTGCGCAACCTTTTCATCCACATCATCCCGGGGCGCCTTGAGCTGCTCGGCAATGCGGTGCAGCTGAGCCTCCTCTCGCTCTATCCATTGCAGGGCATGGCTGCCTGCAACCCCCTCGATACGGCGCACGCCAGAGGCAATGCCGGTCTCGGCGGTGATCTTTATCAGGCCAATATCGCCCACCGCTTTAATATGGGTTCCGCCGCACAACTCTGTGGAGAAATCGCCCATGCGGAGCACCCGAACCTGGTCGCTGTATTTTTCGCCAAACAGCGCCATGGCACCAGAGCTCTTTGCATCCTCCAGCGACATGAGACGAGTCTCCACCATGTAATTTTCGCGGATCTGGTCATTCACCAGTGTTTCAATAGCATGCAGCTGCTCACGGGTTACCGGCTCAAAATGTGAGAAGTCAAAACGCAGCCGCGCCCCATCCACCAACGAGCCCTTCTGCGTGACATGATCACCCAAAACCTGGCGCAACGCGGCGTGCAGCAGGTGGGTGGCCGAGTGGTGAACCGTTGTGACTTGGCGGTTCGCCTCATCGACCTCGGCCGTTACCGTATCACCCAAGTGTAGCTCGCCCCCTTGCATACGCCCAATATGACCGAAGATGTCGCCTCCCTGTTTGCGGGTATCTGTGACATTGAATTGGTAATCGCCTGCGGTAATGGTGCCTTTATCACCAGCCTGACCGCCTGACTCGGCATAAAAGGGGGTGCGATCCAGAATCACCATCCCTTCATCACCCTTTTTCAGGCTATCTACAGCTTCACCTTGTTGATAGAGACCAATTACGGTCGCCTCATCTTGCAGGCGATCATAGCCGGTAAAGTCTGTTTTGCCCTCTAGTGAGACCCGCGCAGTCTGCTCTGCACCAAACTGGCTGGCCGCCCTGGCACGCTGCTTTTGCGCCGCCATTGCACGCTCATAACCCGCCATATCCAGGGTGAGGTTGCGCTCCCGCGCAATATCGGCCGTTAGATCGGTGGGGAAGCCGTAGGTGTCATAGAGCCGGAATACGGTTTCACCGGGGATCTCTTTTCCATCCAGGGTTGAGATATCCTGCTCCAGGATCTTCATGCCCTGCTCCAGCGTCTCGGCAAAACGCTCCTCCTCCAGTTTGAGGATCTGTTCCACATGCGCTTTCGCTTTGACCAGCTCAGGGAAGGCCTGCCCCATCTCTTTTGCCAACGGCGCAACCAAACGAAAGAAGAAGGGTTCGTTGCACCCCAGCCGGTAACCATGACGGATGGCGCGACGGATGATGCGTCGCAACACATAACCCCGCCCTTCGTTGCCTGGGGTGACCCCATCCACTACCAGAAAGGCGCAGGAACGGATGTGATCCGCAATGACGCAGAGGGATTTCTCATCTTGATTGGCACAGCCGGTAATTTCAGTGGCAGCCGAGACTAGGTTGCGGAAGAGGTCGATCTCGTAGTTGCTGTGTACATGTTGTAATACTGCGGCCAGGCGCTCCAGCCCCATCCCGGTATCCACCGAGGGTTTTGGCAGCGGGGTCATGATGCCTTCGGCATCGCGGTTGTACTGCATGAAGACGAGGTTCCATATCTCGATATAGCGGTCCCCATCCTCCTCCGGCGTCCCCGGCGGACCACCGGCCACCTCCGGCCCGTGGTCGTAAAAGATCTCTGAACAGGGGCCGCAGGGGCCGGTATCT
Source organism: Candidatus Polarisedimenticolaceae bacterium (assembly GCA_021648685.1). Classification (GTDB taxonomy): domain Bacteria; phylum Pseudomonadota; class Gammaproteobacteria; order Chromatiales; family Chromatiaceae; genus WFXD01. The sequence goes on along the minus strand of JAKISI010000025.1, from coordinate 38,138 downwards.
CCCATGGCCCAGAAGTTGTCACTCTCATATTTCTTGCCGCCAGGCTTGTCACCGAGGCGGGTCAGGCGGCCGGGGTCGATGCCGATCTCATTGAGCCAGATCTCTGCAGCTTCATCGTCATCTTCATATACGGTGATCCAGAGCTTCTCCGCAGGCAGCGCCAGCTCTTTGGTCAGAAACTCCCAGGCGTAGTGGATCGCTTCGCGCTTGAAATAGCCACCAAAACTGAAATTTCCCAGCATCTCGAAGAAGGTGTGGTGGCGCGCAGTGTAACCAACATTCTCCAGGTCGTTATGTTTGCCACCCGCACGGACACAGCGCTGTGAGCTAGTTGCGGTGGTGTAGGGGCGTCTCTCCCGCCCCAGGAAAACATCCTTGAACTGAACCATGCCTGCGTTGGTAAAGAGCAGGGTGGGGTCGTTGTGTGGCACTAACGGGCTGCTGGCCACGATCTCATGCCCTCGCTGGGCGAAGAAATCAAGAAAGGCCTCTCTGAGTTCAGCGCTGGTTTTCATAGAAGTTTGTTGTTTTTCATCAAGTTAAATACTTAGGAAAAAGCATTTTATCTGCTCTCCTGTAAATCCACGGTACTCCAGAAATCTAACCCGGCGAGCCTTCTCCTTTATCGTATCCGGTGGCGTGATGCCAAACTTTTTGTCATGGACTCGCTGTAGCGCCTCCCTCCACTCTGCATCTTGCTGGCTCAAGTGGCAGCTGATCAGCTCATCACTGATGCCGCGTTCACGCAGCTCGCCCTTGATACGCACCCATCCAAACCCTCGCCGTTGACGCGAGGCAATGTATTGCTCAGTAAAGCGTTCGTCGCTCAGCAGCTGCCGGCGTATCAGATCATCCAGCACCTGATCCACCACCTCATCCGCATAGGATCTGGCAGACAGTTTACGTCGCAACTCCATGCGGGAGTGTTCGCGACCCGCCAGCAGACGTACTGCGGCCTGCTCAATCAACGCACGTTCTGTGGGCTGGGTCAGACCTCCTCCGTAGCGGCTCTCTCTACCTTGGCCTCTGGGAAAGCGATGGCTCGAATCTTGGCTTCAATCTCTGCTGCAATCTCCGGGTTCTCTTTCAAAAAGTTGCGCACATTTTCTTTACCCTGGCCGATGCGATCACCATTATAGCTGTACCAGGCACCCGCTTTATTGATCAGCTCATGCTTGACGCCAAGAGCAATGAGCTCACCCTCGTGAGAGATCCCCTCACCATAGAGGATTTCAAAGTTGGCCTGTTTGAACGGCGGTGCCACCTTGTTTTTGATGACCTTTACCCGCGTCTCGTTACCCACGATCTCATCACCTCGTTTGATGGCGCCGGTGCGGCGGATGTCCAGGCGGACAGAGGCGTAGAATTTCAGGGCATTTCCGCCGGTGGTGGTCTCCGGGTTGCCAAACATCACCCCGATCTTCATGCGGATCTGGTTGATGAAGATCACCATACAGTTGGATCGCTGGATGTTGGCGGTCAGTTTACGCAGTGCCTGTGACATGAGTCTGGCCTGTAGCCCCATGTGGGAGTCACCCATGTCGCCTTCAATCTCTGCCTTGGGCGTCAGAGCAGCAACGGAATCGATCACCACCACATCCACCGCGCCGGAGCGTACCAGCATATCGGTGATCTCCAGTGCCTGCTCGCCTGTATCCGGCTGGGAGACCAGCAGTTCATCCATGTTGACACCAAGCTTCCCTGCATAGACGGGATCAAGTGCGTGCTCCGCATCGACAAAGGCTGCCGTGCCGCCCAGTTTCTGCACCTCAGAGACAACATGCAGCGTCAGGGTTGTTTTGCCTGAAGATTCCGGGCCGAAGATCTCAACCACGCGACCACGCGGGACGCCGCCCACACCCAGTGCAATATCCAGCTCCAGGGAACCTGTAGAGACCACCTCTACCTGGCGCACAGCACCCGCATCACCCATGCGCATCACAGAGCCTTTGCCAAATTGCTTTTCAATCTGGCTCAAAGCTGCGCTAAGTGCTTTTTTTCGATTTTCGTCCATAGGTTCCTCTCAAAATTGCCAGCAAACTTCCGTGTTCGCCTAATACGGTTAAGAAGATTGGATTATCACATACCCACAGGCTCACGTCATGAGCCTGTGGTAATCCCAAATCCCCAGATAGGGTTTCATCAGCGCTCCAAGGGCTTCAGAATTCCTCTTTTAACTCTTATTGCTGGCCGTCACGGCCTGTATGACCGAGAGGTTTAGCCAAAAACCGTTTCTCAACGCGCATTCAGCACCCAGTTGGGCATTTTAGACGGATCTATCTTGTATCTGAAGTTTCACAGTTTTGTGACGGCCAAGATGCGCAGTGGCTATGGGGTAAGGGTATTTTTGATGTGGTTTGCCCAATTTATAGCAGCCGAACTGAGTGAGCACCTGGAGACTGTCCGGGAATAGAGACCTGCTGTGGAAAAAGCCGGATTTGGCCAGATTCCCCTCGCTACAGTCTCTACTCTCAAGATAGCCTCCTGGGCTATATTTCCTGAGCTATATTATTATACGGTTCTGGGCGTCCTAAGTAGTACCCTTGTGCTCCATCAACATGCAATCTCTGCAATGAATGCCAAGTTGTTTCAGACTCAACCGCTTCTACAATCACCTCTATATCCAGGCCATGCGCTATATCCGTCAGCGCCTGGATAAAAAAGCGGTGGTCTGGGTTTTTATCAATCTGGCTCAGATAGCCTCCATCCACTTTCAGGTAGCTGATCTTCAGTGAGTGCAGGTAGGCAAAGGAGCTAAAGCCTCGTCCAAAGTGGTCTAATGCAACCTGGCTGCCACAGCAGCCTGTACGTTTAATCAGCTCATGCACCCGTTCAAGCATGGTTACTGCACCATATTCCGGCAGCTCAAAGGTAACCTGTTTTGCCACCTTCCGGTGTCTCCATAACTCTCCTTCAAGCCAATCCAGAAAACCTTCGAACTGAAGTGATGAGGGCGATATATTAATGGCCAGTCGAAAACTTGATCCTGTATGTTTTTCCAGCAGCTGCAATGCCTGCACAATAACTGCTTTGTCAATCTCTGAACTCAGCCCAAGACTCTCTGCCATCGGCATGAAGGCACCTGCAACCAGCAGTGGCTCTGCATCATCATTGCTTATCAGACGTACCAATACCTCATAATGGAATAGTGCTTTTTCCGGGCAGCTGTAGACCGGCTGCAGATGCAGGGTGACCCGGTTGTCTGCCAATGCCTGCTGTATAAATGATCGCCATTCAGATGCACTACGCACGGCCTTTTCTCCGGCATCTTCCGGTGCAAAAAGAGTCCAGCCATTAGCTCCTCTGGTCTGTGCACAGCGCAGTGCTTTATCCGCCTTTGTAAGCAGTTGGGAGGCTTCCTGAGTGCCATCATAATAGACTATTCCAACATGCCCGTTATCGGATGGCCGCATGGCTTTATCTCCATGCAGACCGGCCAATGCTTCAGCTATACGTTGCCCCAAAGCCTCTCCCTCTGCAATGCTGTAATCTTCCGCCAGCAGCGCAAAATCACCACCTGAAAGATGCCCCAGGGTGTGGCGGGGAATGTCCACTGCAATATCACGCAACAGGGTGGCGGTCTGACGCAGCAGCTCATCACCTGCTGCATAGCCATGTTTATGATTATATCCCTTCAGATCATGCAGCTGAATAAGCGCAAGCACCGCATGTGAACAGACCTCTGGCGAGGCCATACGGTTTTTTAGCATCGCCATAAAATAGGGCTTGTTTGCCAACCCTGATACGGGATGCTGATGCGCCTGCTCACGCAGTTTGGCAGCCAGATCTTCATGCTCTGTCAGCATCATTCTGAGCTTGGTTGAGAGGCGGTTCATCGCCTCTACGATGCGCCGCAGATCACGGGTGTGCGGCAGTTTTTCCAAGATGGGAAACTCACGATTGCAGATGGCATCTGCCTGCCATTCAACCTCCTTTAATGGGCTGAGCACCCTGCGCAGCAGCCCCAGCCCCAGCCCCATCACAACCACTGCGCTGATAACAAACCAGCCGAAGATTTCTGTGACATTTTCCCACAACTGGCGGTAGGCAACACCGGGGTGGCTCTGTACCAGCACCTGCCCTGCCTGACGCCAGCCTGCCATGATCAGCGCCTCACCCTTTGGTGCCTTGAGCGGCAGATGTTCAATAAACCAGGTGGGCACATCCTCTACCTGAACCGACAGCTCGCGATTGATCAGTACGCCACCTTGAATATCCTCAATCCTGATGATCTGGTAGTAGCCCCGGTCAAAAATGGCATCGACCATAGAGGTGGCCATGGCCAGGTCATCATCAACGATATGCCGTGAAACAGAGAGCCCGAGTGAGGTTGCCGTATCCTGGGCATGGGACTCAAGCTGCAGCTCCAGATATGTCCTGGCATTTTGTACAGTTATAAGAAATGTCCCGGCAAATACCAGCAACAGTAGCGCCGTCAGCAGCATGACCAGCTGTCGTGACAATGTCATGATTTTCTCCCGTGCATTTGCAGCAGCATTACTCCACCTCGCTGGCCATCTTGGCTATCAGATCCTGCCACAGGCTAATGCGGCCAGAGTTCCCCACCCGTCTTCCCCTGCCCCGGCTCTTGGCAAGCCAGAGGCCATCACCATTAAAACTATAAACCGGCACCAAGTCCTGGCGCTGCGAAGCCACTTCAATCCGGTCTGTAAGATTATCCAGTACCAACGGCTCCGCATCAGGGCGCTCATAATAGGCAAGCACCATGTGTGCCTGATTCAGTTCCAGTGACTTAACATAGGTTATACGCAGTTTCTCAATCGGCATCCCCATCTCACGCAGGGTAAAATATTTGGCAATGGAGTAATCTTCACAATCCGCAGCATTAATGGATAACATCTCAACCGGGGTCGCCCAATAATCTGTTTTACCCCAAATCTCATCGTCTGTGCTATAGCGTACCTGATTAAAAAAATCATTCACCAGTTCCAGCTGGCTCTGCTCATCCAGGCCTTGATTGCGTGCAATGAGATCCTGCCACTCCAAAATACGACTTTTTGCTGAGGCTCCATACCGATCGACCACCCAGGCCATGGCCTTTGGGCTGATACCGCTGCTGTCGGCAATGGCCATGGATAAAAAAAACAGAGCGAGAAGCAGTAGCGATGGGAGCAACTGCATCTTTCGTGCAGAGCCGCAGACCACTGAAACCTCCACCTGTATTGAGAATGTCGCCACTCACAACCTCGATTGCGCATAATAAACATTCACACGGATACCTGCTTGGTATACCCGCGCCCTATTGAGTTTTTCGTCCAGAGTGAGACAAACTTAAAATTCAGCATTAGAATAGAGCGCTATTTATTGGCCACCTGGATCCACCATGCGTACATCCCAGTTTCCCCTTCAGACCCTCAAAGAGACTCCCGCCGACGCAGAGATCACCAGCCATCGGCTGATGCTGCGTGCCGGGTTGATCCGTAAACTGGCATCCGGCCTCTACACCTGGCTTCCCCTTGGCCTGCGAACCCTGCGCAAGGTAGAGGCCATCGTGCGGGAAGAGATGGATCGTGTTGGCGCACGCGAGCTGCTGATGCCCGCTATACAGCCTGCTGAACTGTGGCAGGAGTCAGGCCGCTGGGAGAAGTATGGCCCTGAGCTGTTGCGCATCACTGATCGGCACCAGCGGGAGTTCTGCTTCGGCCCTACTCATGAAGAGATCATCACCGACCTGGCACGCAATGACCTGCGCAGCTACAAACAGCTGCCCACCACCTATTATCAGATCCAGAGCAAATTCCGTGATGAGATCCGCCCACGATTCGGCATCATGCGCGCCAGGGAGTTTCTGATGAAGGATGCCTACTCCTTTCATCTGGATCAGGCCTCTCTACAGGAGACCTACGACAAGATGTATCAGGCCTACAGCCGCATCTTCAGCCGTTGCGGGTTGGATTTTCGGGCCGTACAGGCTGACACCGGCAGCATTGGCGGCCAGGCCTCCCATGAGTTCCATGTGCTGGCTGACTCGGGCGAGGATGCTATCGCCTTCTCGACAGAAAGCAATTATGCCGCCAATCAGGAGCTGGCAGAGGCGCTGGCACCCACTGGTGAGCGCCCTGCCCCCAGCCAGAAACTTACCACTGTAGAGACACCAAGCCAGCACAGCATTGAAGCGGTGAGTCAGTTCCTGAACCTGCCCGCCTCATGCTGCCTCAAGACCCTGGTGGTCAATGGTGCCGAAGATGGCAGCCTGGTTGCGCTGCTGCTGCGTGGCGATCATGAGCTGAACGAGATCAAGGCAGAGAAGCTGGAGCAGGTTGCAGCGCCGCTCACCCTGGCCAGCGATGAGGCCATCCGTGCTGCTATCGGCTGTGGCGTCGGTTCCATTGGCCCGGTGGGGCTGAATATCCCGATCATTGCGGATCGTAGCGCCCTGCATGCGGCCGATTTTGTCTGTGGTACCAATCGCGATGGCCAACATCTTATGGGGGTAAATTGGGGGCGCGATCTGCCAGAACCCACTGTGGCTGACCTAAGGAATGTGCAGGAGGGCGACCCAAGCCCGGATGGCCAAGGCCGACTCACAATTGCCCGTGGCATTGAGGTCGGCCACATCTTCCAGCTGGGCAAGAGCTACAGCAAGGCCATGAAGGCCAACGTGCTCAATGAAAACGGCCAGTCGGTCACTATGACAATGGGCTGCTACGGCATCGGTGTATCCCGCGTAGTTGCCGCGGCCATTGAACAGCATCATGATGAACGTGGCATCATCTGGCCCACGGCTCTGGCTCCCTTTCAGGTTGCGCTACTGCCGATGAAGCTCAATAAATCCTACCGGGTGCAAGAGGCCATTGAGAAGATCTATAACGCACTGCAGAATCTTGGCATCGAAGTGCTGTTGGATGACCGCAATGTAAGAGCTGGTTTTATGTTTGCCGATATGGAACTCACAGGCATCCCTCACCGTATTGTTCTGGGTGAGCGCGGCCTGGATGATGGGCAGGTTGAATACCGTGGACGCCAGGACAAAGAGACTCAACTGATTCCCATCGACAAACTGGTTCCCTTTATCAAGGAACGATTATCAAAAGAATTGAGATAAAAGAGCAAATAAACCCACAAATCACAAAATGCCGGTTGACAGCAGCTGGGAGCAACCGGAAACTAGCGCGTTTGCGCCAATAGTACTAACGAGACAACAAGGCAATATGACAAAAACAACCTCATTTGATCGCGATGAACTTCTAAAATGTGGCTATGGCGATATGTTTGGCCCTGGCAATGCCCAGTTACCCACACCCAATATGTTGATGATGGATCGGATCATCAAGATCTCAGATGAAGGTGGCCAATATGGCAAAGGCGAGATTATCGCTGAACTGGACATCCACCCTGACCTGTGGTTTTTTCAATGCCACTTCCCAGGCGACCCCGTCATGCCAGGTTGTCTCGGCCTGGATGCCATGTGGCAGATCGTCGGCTTCTTCCTGGCCTGGGTCGGAAACCCGGGTCGCGGTCGGGCACTGGGCGTTGGTGAGGTTAAATTTACCGGCCAGGTGCTGCCCACAGCAAAGAAGGTGACCTATCGTCTCGACATGAAACGGGTCATCAGCCGCAAGCTGGTGCTCGGCGTGGCGGATGGCGTGGTTGAGGTGGATGGACGGGAGATTTACGTTGCAAAGGATCTTCGGGTTGGTCTCTTTACATCGACGGATGCTTTTTAAGGCACAAAGAGTAGTAGAAACATCTGTAGCACAAACAGCATTAGCATGGTGGGGTTCAGGGAGAAGCTGAGCAGCTGCTAAATTAAAAATCGGATTTTAATACTACAGGGCTGATCCATACTCAGCGCCACTATTTCATGACAATGCCTGAAGGCAGTGCCAACAATGCGACCGAGGACAACAGGAATCTCCCGTCTGATTCACTGGAAGTCCTGCAATTGTCTGACCCTCACCTGTTTGCGGATCCCGAAGGGCGGCTGCTGGGGATGCAGACACTACTCTCGCTCCAGCATGTCATAGCCGATGCTAACAAAAACCTGCCTTCGATGGATCTGGCACTGGTTACCGGCGACCTGGTGCACGATGCCTCTCCAGCCGGTTACTCCCTGCTCAAAAAAGAGCTGGCCCACTTAGGCGTCCCCGCCTACTGCCTGCCCGGCAATCATGATGACTCTAAAATATTAAACAGAACCATCTCTGGCAATCCCATTGATACACCGTTTTCCATACAGAAAAAGGGCTGGTCGATCATACTGCTTGACTCCAACCTCCCAGGCAGCACACTAGGCGAGCTTAATGCCATTCAGCTTGCCAAACTTCAGGAGACCCTCTCAAGCCACCCGAACCACCACACCCTGATCTGCCTGCACCACCATGCAGTAGCCATTAAAAGTCAGTGGCTGGATCGCATAATGCTGAACAATGCCAATGATTTTTTTGCCATTACAGACCGCCATCCGCAAATCAAAGGGATAACATGCGGGCATGTTCACCAATCATTTGAAGAGAGACGCAACGGTGTCCTGTTAATGGGCGCACCGTCAACCTGCTTTCAATTTGCCCCAAAATCCGTGGACTTTAAGATTGATAACAGAGCCCCAGGTTACAGGCGCTTAACGCTGCTGCCCGATGGGGCAATTCACACAGACACCTTCCACCTTAGCCGTTATAACTGCTCAGTCGACAGATCATCTTCAGGCTATTGCTAATCACGGGTCTTGGAGTTCTGGCTGGCACCAGGGTTTGCGCTTGCTTATGCAGAGAGGGTGGCCTCCAGCTCTTCCAGCCGCTGAGGCGTCCCCACATCCACCCACCGCCCGGTGTAGTGCTCGCCACTCACCTGGCCTTGCGCCATGGCCGCTTTTAAAACCGGCACTAAAGGAAAAGTCCCCGGCCTGCAGGCTGCAAAGAGTGTGGGATGGTAGATGCCTATGCCGCTAAAGGTCAGTCGATTGCCAGCCCCCTCGCTGCAAAGACCGTCACTGGATAGCAGAAAATCACCTTCCGGGTTATGCGCTGGATTATCCACCAATATCAGGTGCACCAGTTTATCTTCAGGAGGGGCAAGGTGAGCCAGATTGTAGTCTGTCCAGATATCGCCGTTGATCACTACGAAGGGGGCATTGCCCAGCAGAGGCAGCGCTTTGAAGATCCCTCCGCCCGTCTCAAGTGCACCGGCTGGTTCCGGAGAGTAGAGGATATTGATATTCCAGCGCTGACCATCACCAAGCGCTGCTTCTATCTGCTCACCCAGGTGAGCGTGGTTGATTACAAGCTCTTTAAATCCGGCCTGCACCAACGCTTCGATATGGTGCTCAATCAGTGGTTGCCCTGCCACCTGTAGCAGGGGCTTAGGCGTACAGTCGGTCAAGGGTCGCATACGCTTGCCCCGGCCAGCTGCAAGTATCATCGCCTTCACCGCTTCATAGAGTCAAAGAATTCATTGTTGCTTTTGGTGGCTTTCAGTTTGTCGTACAAAAACTCCATCGCAGCCAGCTCATCCATGGGGTGTAGAATCTTGCGCAGAATCCACATCTTCTGTAACTCATCCGGCGGCATCAGCAGCTCTTCCCGACGGGTGCCGGAGCGGTTGATGTTGATAGCCGGGAAGATGCGTTTCTCTGCAATACGGCGATCGAGGTGGATCTCCATATTGCCGGTACCCTTAAACTCCTCAAAGATCACATCATCCATGCGTGAGCCTGTGTCCACCAGTGCGGTGGCAAGAATGGTCAGACTGCCGCCCTCCTCTACATTACGTGCCGCACCAAAAAAGCGTTTGGGGCGATGCAGGGCATTGGCATCCACACCACCGGTCAGCACCTTGCCTGAGGAGGGGATAACGGTGTTGTAGGCACGTGCCAGACGGGTAATGGAGTCCAGCAGAATGATCACATCCTTCTTGTGTTCAACCAGACGCTTGGCCTTCTCGATAACCATCTCTGCAACCTGCACATGGCGGGTGGCGGGCTCATCAAACGTGCTGGAAATCACCTCGCCGCGTACAGAGCGCGTCATCTCTGTCACCTCCTCCGGGCGCTCGTCAATAAGCAGCACAATCAGGTGGCACTCAGGGTGGTTATGGCCGATAGACTGTGCAATATTTTGCAGCATCATGGTCTTGCCCGCCTTGGGCGGCGAAACGATCAACCCGCGCTGCCCCTTGCCAATTGGCGCACAGAGCTCAATCGTGCGGGCGGTGATATCCTCGGTGCTGCCATTGCCCAGCTCCAGGTTCAGGCGCTTGTTGGCAAACAGCGGGGTAAAGTTTTCAAACAGGATTTTGTTCTTGGCGTTCTCAGGCTTGTCGAAGTTGATTTCGCTAACCTTCAACAGTGCGAAATAGCGCTCACCATCTTTGGGGGGGCGAATCTTGCCTGCGATGGTATCTCCGGTGCGCAGGCTAAAGCGTCGGATCTGACTGGGCGATACATAGATATCATCCGGGCCAGCCAGATAAGAGCAGTCCGCTGAGCGAAGAAAGCCGAAGCCATCCTGCAAGATCTCCAGCACGCCATCGCCATGAATATCCTCGCCCCGCTTTGCATGCGCCTTAAGAATGGAAAAGATAAGATCCTGTTTGCGGGATCTGGCCATGCCTTCAATGCGCATGGAACGGGCAAGCTCGACCAGATCTGAAACTGGCATTTTCTTGAGTTCAGTGAGATTCATTTGTGTACTTTTGAAAGATGTGGTGTTGGAAGATTAGAAATAATGCAAACAGAGCAACCCAGGATTGGGCTTGCTGTGCGGAGTTTTCGGGAGTTATATTTGTGAAGGACGCGGCGCTTCGTTGAGCGCCAACGTCTTATAGTTTAGCAGCTGGGAGGGATACGTCCAGTACTTACGCGCTAAAAATCAGAGGTTACTATCAATGAATGCGGTCAATTGAGACTTGGAGACCGCACCAACCTTGGTGGCTTCAACCTCTTTCCCTTTGAATAACATCAGTGTTGGGATACCGCGAATACCGTACTTAGGTGGTGTATTCGGGTTTTCATCAATATTGAGCTTGGCGATTTTAATGCGCCCTGCATATTCACTGGCGATATCATCCAGCACCGGGGCAATCATTTTACAAGGGCCGCACCACTCTGCCCAGTAATCCACCAACACAGGCAGTGTAGATTCTAAAACTTCAGCCTCAAAGGTATCGTCTGTCACATGGACAATCTGTTCGCTCACAAAAACTCTCCAAATCAGGTTACGGAATTTACTTTTAGGGTAATAGTGGGTTGTATGTTCATTTTCTTTGGATAGAAGTTAAGCAGAGAATCGACAGGCTGCGCTACATTTTTGCCGCCTCCGACACTACACCTATCACCATAATGGGTCTATTTGAGCTGAATAAACTAAAGTTTTCAACCCCAAAGCATACAAAATTGCTGTATCCTAGCTCGCCATGACAGATAAACACCTTACGGACACCTGTTTCAGCAGCTTTGATTTTGCTGAAAGCATCATGCAAGGCATTGAAGATGCCGGCTTCTCCAACTGCACCCCCATCCAGGCCAAGGCCATTCCATTGGCTCTGGCAGGGCAGGATATTGCTGGCCAGGCACAAACCGGAACGGGCAAAACTGCCGCGTTTTTACTGGCAACCTTTCAGCGCCTGATTGAACAACCACCTGACCCCAGTCGCAAAGCCAACCAACCTCGCGCCATTATGCTGGCTCCCACCCGCGAGCTGGCTATCCAGATTCATAAAGATGCTGAGACGCTTGGTCGGCATACCGATCTAAAGTTGGGCCTGGTATTTGGCGGGACCGGCTACGATCAGCAGCGCAAACAGCTGGAAGAGGGTGTCGATATACTCATCGGTACCCCAGGTAGGCTGATTGATTATTTCAAGCAACATATATTTAATCTAAAAGCGATTGAGGTTGTGGTTCTGGATGAAGCTGACCGCATGTTCGATCTGGGCTTTATCAAGGATATCCGCTTTCTATTGAGGCGTATGCCGCCGCCTGAAAAGCGGCTTGGGTTGCTCTTCTCTGCCACCCTCTCCTTCCGGGTCACCGAACTGGCCTACGAGCACATGAACAACCCGCAGGCAGTAAAAATAGAGACCGACAAGGTTACTGCTGACAAGGTGAAACAGACCTGCTATATGACCGCTAATGAGGAGAAGATCCCTCTGCTTATCGGTCTGCTGAGACAGATGGATCCAAGGCGCACCATCATCTTCATTAACACCAAGCGTGAGGCGGATCGGGTCTGGGGTTTTTTGGAGGGCAACGGCCTGCACGCCGCCATTCTCTCTGGGGACGTCCCGCAGAAACAGCGGATGCGGCTGCTGGAACAGTTTCAAAGTGGTGATCTACCCATTATGGTGGCGACCGATGTGGCGGCTCGCGGCCTGCACATCCCGGATGTAAGCCACATCTTCAACTACGATCTACCGGAAGATGCGGAAGATTATGTGCATCGTATTGGACGAACGGCCCGCGCGGGTGCCAGCGGTGATGCAATCAGCTTTATCTGTGAGCATTACGCATTCTCACTCCCTGACATCGAAAGTTATATTGGTCACAAACTGCCGATTGAGCCGATTACCGCAGCGCTCTTGGCTGAGGTAGACCCCGGCAGTCGAAAGCGGTCACCTGAAAGAAAAAGCCACCGATCAGGCAAGGGCTCATCACCGGCGAAAAACCACCGCAGAAGACACCGCCCTAGACCATCAAGTTCATAGCCGCAGAAGATTGCTCATTTGGCACGGCACAGATCACCACCAACAATAACCACTGAGAATAAAAACCCGTCAGAAACGGGTTTTCATGCCAGCCCCAGAGGGGTAAGACGCATGAATGCGTCGAATAAATGCAGCTTTTGCCCAGGCACAAAGTGCTGCAGCTACATTACGGAGGCGCTTGGCCCCATGCGCTCAAAGGCTGATTTTGAGCACCTGCTCTGGCAGGTCTTGCATGAAGGCGTTGAAGCCTACAAAGACTCAGATGGCTGGTATCTGCTGATCCACACCCGCTGCTCACACCTGAAAAAGAACGGAAGCTGCGGGATCTACGACTCGCGCCCCGCTATCTGCCGTGAATATGAAAACAGCTGGTGTGAATACGATGCCCCGGCTGAGGAGGGTTTTATGCTCCACTTTCGCAATTATGAGCAGCTGCTGAAATACTGCAAAAAGCGATTCAAGACCTGGGGGAAACCCTAAACTAAACCATCCCCATCTTGCTAAGCAGTTCATCAACATCACCACGCAGTGATGAATCTGCCATGGTATACATCTTGGACTCCTCTTTTCTATTATGCTGCTGCAGTATGGTAAGCAGTGTCTCAGCCTGCCCCAGAAACTGCTCCTGATCTTTGGTTTTGATGCTCTCCCCGGCTTCAAAAATCATAATGCGCATCTGCATGTGCTCATTCATCAGGGCATCCGTCACGCTGCTCAGATTTGTCTTTGCACTGTATGCAGGAAAAAGAACGGTCTCTTCCATTAAAAAATGCTGTTCAATAGCCTCTTCAAACTCTTTGAACAGGGCTGCTGCTCTCTCCCAATCTCCCTCTGATACCGCCTCTTCGGCCTGAACAAAGATTTCATCACATCGTTTATGGTCACTGGTCATCGCATCAGTAAGTTTTGGCATGCCTGTTTTTATCTCTATTTAAAAGTTAAGTATGGGAGAAAGAGCAAAATCAGGTCTTTGGTGTGACTCAACCTGCCCTTCTTATAAAGGTAACAAAATGTGCTACCCAGTGGTAGCGGTCTGTATCCTGAAGGTGGGTGTAACTGGCCAGAAGATTTTTATAGATGATACCATCATGATGACCATCTATGCCGGTGCCTCGTAGCATCTCATAGGCAAACTTGATCTCTTCGCCCAGATTCTCCAGCCTGGAGTAGTGAAACTCATGTGCAGCAATCTCTTTTTGCACAATTGACGGCAGATCCCACAGGGCATCAGCGGTCTGGCGCAGGCGCACATAGCCCCGACCTTGCGGTCGCTCACACATGAGGCAGTCAGCGGGTATGGCACCGACCATCTCATGCTTTTCTCCTCTCCAGCTCAGACTGCGCGTCAGGTACATCAGGCCACCACATTCAACATAGGCCACCCCACCCGCCTCAATAAAATCACGGATGGCTTGGCGCAGGCTTTTGTTATCTGTCAGTGCTGCCATCTGCCTCTCTGGAAAGCCACCGCCAATAAATAACCCATCGATCTCCGGCAGGCTGTTATCAGTCAGTGTATTGAACGGCACAAGCTCGGCACCCGCCTGTTCAAATCGTTCCAGATCACCGGCATAGTAGAAGCCAAAGGCTGCATCCTGCGCTATGCCGATCCGAACGGTTCTGCCGGAAGAGGCTGTTACCACAGTCGGGGCAACCGGAACAATAGTGGGAGCCGCAGCGGCCAGCTCAATCACTCTCCCCAGATCAACCTGGTCGGCAACCGCATCGGCAATGCGCTGAATGATCTCATCACGTTCAGCAGTTTCACTGCTTGGCATCAGGCCCAGATGGCGTTCGATGATCTCTATCTCTGGCGCATGATGTACCGCACCCAGCACCGGCACATCGGTGTAGTGTTCAATCACCCGCCGGAGCTTCTCCTCATGCCGATAACCACCCACCTGGTTGAGGATGACCGCAGCAATATGAATATCCGGCTCAAAGGCTTGATAGCCAAGGATCAGTGGAGCAATGCCACGGGTCATACCCCGTGCATCAATAACCAGAACCACCGGTGCATTGAGCAGCGTGGCAAGTGCTGCATTGCTATTACTGCCATTCAGATCCAGCCCATCATAGAGCCCCTTATTGCCTTCAATGAGGCCAATATCGGCACCCTGCATGCGTTGTGCAAAGGTCTCTTTTATTGCCGCCCGGGAGCTGATATGAAAATCAAGGTTATAGCAGGCGCGGCCAGCTGCACGGCTCAGCCACATGGGGTCGATATAGTCCGGCCCTTTCTTAAAGGGTTGAACCGTCAGCCCCTGTTGTTTGAGTGCGGCACAGAGTCCTATGCTCAGCGTGGTTTTACCGGAGGATTTATGCGCCGCCGAGATAAGCAGGTGAGACATGGTTTTTTATACAGGTCACATGCAGCCTGATGGCTTGGGCAGCCCGGCATAGCGGCAGGCCTGTTTGCCAGGGCCATAGGGGAAGAGGTTATAGAGATAACGGGCATTGCCCTTCTCTTTACCAAACTTTTTTCCAATGGCGCGGGTGAGGATGCGCACCGCTGGTGCCATGGCAAATTCAGCATAAAATTCACGCAGGAAGCGGATCACCTCCCAATGCTCTGGAGTCAACTCCTGCTGATCCGCCAGAGCCATTGTCTCTGCCACTGCTGGCTCCCATTGGGAAAGATCCAGCAGATAACCCTCTTTGTCGGTCTCCAGTACCTTGCCATTCACCTCAATACTCATAACCACGCCTGAACCTTCTCATATTCGACTGTAAGATCAACAAAACCGGCATAATCCACCAGTTTGATGCCATCAATCATACTGCTTGACGAGAATCCCCGCGCCTTCATATCAGGGGCCAGGCAGTAAAAATCCAGTTCACTCATGGCTGTTGCCACCGTGTTTTCAAAGGTGGTTCCGGCCAGTGCTGCATAGATGCCATCTTCAATCAACAGCACGGCGCTGCCATTTTTTGCATAGCGCAGGCAGCTTTCCAGGCTGTTCTTCTCAAAGGGTGATTTATTGACCGTGTGCAGAATACTCATGGGATAGCCTTAAAAGGAGAAGATGACATCGTGTTCATCCATAAGCTCTTTGATCCTGTTGTCGCTCAGCTGCTCAACATCCACCAGCAGGTCGGCTCTCTTGAGGCCGCGCGCAGCCATGGCCTCCTTCGATACATAGATTTTTTCCACATCGTACATCTCAAAGGCGCGATAGGCGGGTGAGTGATTTTTTATCTCAACATCGGCCGTATCCTGCCCTTTTTTCAGTTGAAACAGGCCATCATCAATGAAGAGCAGTGATATATCCTGATCAAAGACGGAGCCGATCAGAACCATATCAATAGCCTCCAGGGCATAACTGGTGCCATAAGGTGCGCGCCGATTGACATAGAGGCACTTTTTTATCTTCACATCAATCTCCAAAGACCACCAGGCGGTCAGCCAGCACAACGCCCTCTATCAACTGTCCCAGGCCGGATATTCTGAACCCGGGAGCCAGATTATGGGCATCTTTACCCAGCCGTTTCATTTCACTCTCATCAAGGATGCCGCGACGGTAGGCCGCAGCAACGCAGATCACCAGATCCAGCCCATGCTCCGCCGCCAGGGCAGACCAGCGACCGACGATATCTCGATCATCCTGAGGGGGGGATGTGAGCCGGGTGCCATTATTTACGCCATCATGATAGAAAAACACCCGCAGCACTTCATGCCCCCTGGCCAGTGCCGCGCGGGTGAACTGATAGGCTGAATCTGCTGTCTGATGCTGATATGGGCCTTCATTAACCTGTATTACAAATTTCATTTCATACGATCCAAATTGCTAACCCTGTATAGTACAGTTCGTATCCAGAGAGAGCCATGCCAAAATTCATATTACGCGACCAGACAACTTTAAGGTAGGATTGCAGCATCGCCATGTGCAGGCACATCACTTCATTCATAATGCGGAAAAACGTAAAAGCAGGCCGGTGGCTGCTTGGGCTAAACCTGCTGCTCTTAAGCGCCTTCTTGCCCCTGGCATCTGCCAGTGATGGGTTTCATCTGCCAGAGATTGGGGACTCATCAGGCAGCATACTGACACCGGCTCAGGAACAGCGACTGGGTCAGGCCTTTATGCGCAGTGTGCGCAACCACTATCCTGTAGTCTCTGACCCCCTGATTGCAGATTACATCCAGTCCCTTGGTGACCGGTTGGCATCCAACAGTGAGGCAGCAGGTCAACAGTTCCATTTTTTTCTTATTGATAGCCCAGCAGTCAATGCCTTTGCCGGGCCGGCAGGCCATATTGGTATATTTTCCGGCCTGGTACTCACAACAGAGACTGAGAGCGAACTGGCTTCTGTTGTCGCCCACGAGATAGCGCACGTCACACAAAAACATCTGTTGCGTACATTTGATGATGCCAGCCGTATGAACCTGCCCATAGCCGCTATTTCACTGGCTGCGATACTGGTTGGCGGCGGGACAGACCTTGGGGCTGCCGCCGCAATGGGCTTGCAGGCCGGCATGCTTCAGCGCAAGATCAACTTTACCCGTGCCAATGAGCATGAGGCAGACCGCATTGGAATAAACACCCTGGCCAATGCCAATTTTGACCCCAGAGCCATGCCGGTTTTTTTTGGGCGCATGGGCCGGGCTACCCGCTTTTATGGCAGCACCCTGCCCGAATTTTTACGCACCCATCCTGTCACGGCCACACGCATCTCAGACTCAAGAGGCCGCGCAGAGGCATACCCCTACAAGCAGTATCCGGCCGATGTACGTTACTATCTGCTGCGGGTCACTCTGCGTGAACAACAGTATGAGAAGGCAAAAGATGCTATCCGCTTTTTCAGGGAGACACTGGCTGATGGGCGCTACCGTAATGAAGCAGCGCAACGCTATGGTTATGTGCTGGCCTTGATGCGTGCCAAAGATCTCGGCCTGGCAAGAAAAGAGCTGAACAAGCTGCTTGAGGCGTATCCCAATCAAATTGCCTACCAACTGCTAAATGCCCGTCTCTACACCCAATCGGGAGAGCCAGAGATCGCTGCACTCACCCTTGAAACTGCATTAAATGAGGCACCTGATAACTACCCGATTACGATGGCCTATGCGCAAACATTGATAGCAATTGGAAACCCTGTAGCCGCACGTAAGATTCTTGAACATACCGCCCCTCATCGTCCACGGGATGCTGCACTGTATAAGCTCCTGGCACAGGCAACGGCAGAAGCGGGGGACACCAATCAAGCCCATGAGTACCAGGCAGACTACTACTATATTTCAGGTCGACTTGAGCAGGCAAAACAGCAACTTATGATTGCGCTGCAAGATAAGAGCATCTCCCTGTTCCGCGAAGAGCGAATGTCTGCTCAATTGAAACAGATTCAATCCGAGCTGACCGAACTTAAACGTCGTCATAAAAAATAACGCAAGCCACTATGAAAAATGTCAGCCAGCACCGCAGAGCTATTCTAAAAGGAGCGCTTGCCGTGGGCGCGATAAGCAGCATAGGCGCGGGATTGGCCTATGCCCACCCGACAGGCAATACGGTCTGGCCAAAAGAGGCCTTTAATGCGCGTTCGGTTGAAGAGGCGTTGCTGAAGCTGATGGGGGATAACACCGTCATTTCTGGCTCTGATGATTTAATGATAG
Source organism: Candidatus Polarisedimenticolaceae bacterium (assembly GCA_021648685.1). Lineage (GTDB taxonomy): Bacteria > Pseudomonadota > Gammaproteobacteria > Chromatiales > Chromatiaceae > WFXD01. The sequence continues at coordinate 19,873 of JAKISI010000025.1, read as the reverse complement.
CAGCCCCGGTCATTGCAGAAAATGGCATCGCTCATATCACAATCGACTCCCAGTTACCTGGCACTGAATCCATTAGTATATTCATCCCAAATAATCGATCCCCCCTGGTTGCCCACTTCAAGCTCGATCAAAAAACAGCCAAAATGATTACTACACGCATCAAAATAGAAAACAGTGGTGAGATTGTTGTCATTGCAAGCGCCAGCAACAGGCTCTACAGCAGTAGTAAAAAAATACGGACCGTAGCCAGGCAGGAGTAGATATTAATGGCAACAAAAACAATAGAGATACGCGCCAAATATAACCGTGGCACCACAACCGTTAATGCGCTTATTACCCACCCCATGGAGTCAGGCCATCGGGTCAATAGCAAGACAGGCGACACGATACCACCTCACTTTATTCAAAAAGTAACATGCCGATATAAAGAGACTGTTTTATTGACGGCACAATGGGGCGCTGGTATGCCGATGAACCCCTATCTATCCTTTAGTTTTGAAGGTGGAAAAAAAGGCGAACATGTCACTTTAAAATGGACAGATAACAGGGGTAATAGTGATATTGCTGAAGCGGCCATCAAATGAGGCGCAGAGATTAGTTGGCCACGGCGGCACGGCGCTTTAGCCCCGTTTGAATCAAAATCCCCGATGCAAGCTCCTCTATCGACTTTGCTGTTGTATTCAGATAGGGGATTTTCTCACGCTGAAACATACGCTCAGCAATCTGTATCTCAGAGCGACATTGAGCAAGGGAGGCATATCGGCTGTTTGGTTTACGCTCCTGGCGAATGCTGCTTAAGCGTTGGGGCGATATGGTCAAGCCAAAAAGTATCTTTTTATAGGGCTTTAGATATTCGGGGATTCCATCATGTTTAAAATCTTCTTCGGTCAACGGATAGTTAGCGGCGCGAATCCCAAACTGCATTGCCAGATAGAGCGAGGTCGGTGTTTTACCTGAGCGCGATACACCGGCTAAAATAATGTCTGCTGTGTCCAGTTTTTGTGCCTGCTGACCATCGTCATGTTGCAGGGCAAAGTTCACGGCATCAATCCACCGTCCATACCCTTCACCGCTTCCCATCGTGTGGACACCACCAATCGTATAGGATGATTTAACACCAAGCACCTTTTCAAGAGGGCTGATAAAGGTGCCAAAAAAGTCCAGCACTACCCCTTTACTGGCCTCTAGTATGTTTCGGCACGCCACATCAACCATGGATGAAAAGACGATGGGGGGTTGCCCATCAACATCAGCTGACTTATTGATACGCTCAACAACACTTCTGACCTTATCAACCGTATCAACATAAGGGACGATCTCGCGATCGAAGGTGACTTTGTCAAACTGTGTTAACAGGCTCTTGGCCAGTGCCTCAATGGTTATGCCTGTACCATCTGAAATATAAAAAACTTTGCGTTTCATTGTTTACCACTCACTTTTATGTTGATTGTAAATGCTCTAATAATGGCCGGTATATCTGCTCACTCAATGCTATGAAGCTGTCATCAAATACCTCTTCCGTTGAGAATGCCAGGCAATAGTATGGGTTACTACCTTCATTGTTCCCACCATACTCTCCATCCCATTTCTGTTTTGCCTTATCGAGGCAATCTTTAACGGGCTTATCCTTTAACCGCTGCTGCATATATTCACAGCTGCTCTTTGGAAAAAAGTGGAGCGGATGGTGCAGCCCCTGCCAATAGAGGCCAAGCAATTTTTCAAGGTGTTTTTCTGGCAGATCTACGGGGGCAAGAACATATAGTTTTTTATCATCCAGCCATCGGCTTGTCAGTCTTAGATCAGAAGGCTTTATCACATTCAGCACAAGATGCTTGATCCACAGCTCCAGCAGCTGATTTTTCCAAATCGTATGGGTGCTGTAACTAAACGGGCCATCTCTGTCTACACGGTTATGCAAACTGCCGTAAAGCTGCATGCTATTCAGGCACAGATCAACCTCAATGGTACTCTCCTGGGTCATTTCAAGATAAGGCCTCAGTCGATCTGTAAACTTTTTTGCAATGCCTCTTTGCTGCTCAAAAATACGATCTCCAAAGCAACCATGTGGCAGGTCACCACTAGCACGAATCTGTGCGTAGAGCGTATCTTTGCCCTCCCCTGCCATCTCATGCTCGACCAGCGTCTGACTCAGATCACACTGGGCAAAATAGTCCAAGGCAAAGGGTTCCATGGTTTTCAGTGGCTCCTCCTCCCTTTCGTAATAGATACCCAGTCGCTGTTGAACAAAAAACCGGGCAGGATTAGAGAAGAACTTGACAAGCTGCATCAACTCAACCTGCCGCCAGGCCGGGTCAGCCTCTGACAGCTTATGCCGTAAAAAAGGTGCGCTGGATGTTGCGGCATCCAGGCTTGCCTGATGCGCTTGATACATCTCTTTCGAGTAACTCAACAGGCCACTGCCCGGTTGAAAATAGTGCTTACTGAAAGGCTGAAGTGGATGGTGAATAATACAGTGATCCCGTACTCCTCCATCACTCTCTGTATAGCAACAGCGATCCAGATAATCAAACAGTTCATCAATCAATCCTGAGGGGGGAAGCCTGCTGTTATCACGAATATGTTGGCCAATAAAACTGATATAGAGTATATGTCGCACAGAGAGTAACGTCTCTAAAAAGAGGTAACGATCATCTGCCCGGCGTATGCGATCACCCAATCGAAACCGTCTTGCCATAAGGTCAAAACCAGGGGTAGGCCGATGTTTTGGAAAGTCACCATCATTCATGCCAATCAGGGATATTATCTTATACGGCAGGCTGCGCATTGCGGTCAGTGAGCAAAAGGTCACGCCACGGCTAAGTGCTCTGTTGCTTCCCTGCCCTTTTGCCAGCTGGGCTTCAAGGTGTTTATGGATCAGCTCTAGCGATACTTTTCCTCTGAATTTGGCGCATTGGCTTTGATTACAGAGGATTTCAACCCCATTTCGCAGCAACTGAATCTGTGGCTCTTCCTGCTCTGATGGATCAAAAAAAGCGTCCATTATTTCCAGCAACAGCTGACCCCATGCATCAACCGTATATTTTCTCTGTAGTTTGGATCGAAGGTCAGAGAGTGCATCAATAAGTGCATTAAGGGCACCCAGCCGTGCTGCATCAGCCCCCTCAATCTCATCATAAGGGAGAATCCCTTGAAACAGCTGAGCCGCTCTGCCCGGCAGTGCATACCCCAAAAGCATACGATCCAACCCGGCGCGCCAACTGTTTTGATCGGTGTCTGGTAACCCAAGGTGGGCTCTCTCAGCACCACTCTGCCCCCAACGAATACCACTCTCCCTGATCCAGCGAATCAGCAGGTCAAGATCACTTTCCACTAAACCAAAACGTCGCTGTATGGCTGTAATTTCCAACAGCACCATGATGCTGTTGCTGTCAAATCGGCTTTTATCCATTTGCAGCAGGTTAAAAAAACCGGCTATCATCGGGCTTTCAAGCATCACGCTTTTATCTGTTATCTGGTATGGGATAGCCGTTGCATCAGTTGAGGAGAAGACCGCCTCAATATAGGCGGCATAGCGCTCTATAGCAGGTGACATCACCAGCACATCCGATGGCTCAATATGGTTGTTCTTTTGGAATATCTCCAGCAGCTGATCCTTAAGTACCTCAACCTCACGCATAATGCTATGGCAGCTGTGAAATTGCAGTGATCTATCATTAACCGGCAGGAGTTGTTTTGGCTCTGCCGTTCTGTCATGCAGGCCGCAAATATCCTGTTGGAGCTGGCCTAGCAAGCCTCTATTTTCAGTGGATTTGAAGCAGTCTATTGTTCCCGGATCATACTCAAGGATGGAGGCAAAAAAGTCTCTTCCCTGCCGGCCCAATGAGGCCAACAGCGGGTGGCCAACCTCCAGATAAAGTTCACTGCCATCTGTCTCCTCCTCTCTCTTGGCTTTCATTCCCTCATCAACAATCTCGGTCCAGTGTACGGCACAGGGATTAAGCAGGAAAAGCTGGACATCCACCCGCTCAGAGAGGCAGCGGAGCGTCTCAAGATAGCCGGGTGAGAGTGTGCTGATGCCAAACAGTGATATGCGTTCAGGAAGTTTGCCCTGCGCATTATCAGATAAGAGTGCTTGGTGAAGCTGCTGCTGCAGGTGAATCCAGTGTGCCTCGCTGCTGGGTGCGGATAACCTGCGCCACAGCTCTGCCTGCCAGCCGTCGCCTGCAACAGCTGAGTGGCCGGCCTCCCACTGCTTTATCCAGTCGGGGCGATAGAGTAGATATTGGTCAAATGTCTCGGCAATCCGGCAGGCAAGATCATAGCGTTTTGAGTCACTGTCATCTGCCAGATAGGTTGAAACCGGCTTAAAGAGCGCTTGATCTTTTACCTCATCCAGCAGACCCAGAATGCGCCAGGTAAGCACAGCAGGTTCAAATGAATTATGCTCCGGCACCTCATCCAATACAGCGCGAAAAATGCCCCAGAGAAATCCCGCAGGCAGCGGAAAGGCCATATTGGCACAGATGCCGAGCCGTTCAGCTAATCGCAGTGATAGCCAGCGCCCCATACCTGGATGCTGCACCACTACAGTCTCTGCTGCAAAGGTTGATTGCAGGGGCTTGGAAACGGTTGCTGCCAACAGGTCAACCAGTTGTTCCAGGCTATTACTTTGATACAGTTTGAGCATCTACCCACCCGCCATTCTGGCGGTTAGTCTAACAGAAAGTTCTCTCGACCTGGGGAGGTTCTGGTGGGAAACAAACCCTGCCTGGAGCCGCTTTTTATGCTGGCCACGGAGGGGAGAAAGCAGGGGGCAGTTAAGCAAAAAACAGATACCAACCCGTTGGCCGGTATCCGTTTTTTTAGAAAGCTGTACTACTCGCTCTCTTCGCCTATAGTCATGTTCTCTTTATTCTCTTCAACAATCATTTCACCAACTCCTTTCACATTGTAGAGTGCATTGATTGACATAAAGGACCCATGCTTCTCTCTATAATCCACAATCGCCTGAGCCTTGACTGGGCCAACGCCTTTTAGCGTGCTCGCCAGGGTTTCAGCATCTGCTGTGTTAATGTTGACCTGATCGCTGAGTGCCACGCTGGAAAATAGCAAAAACAGTAACGTAATAAAAATTCGTAAAGAACGCGCCATATCTTTAACTCCTCTTGGATAGTATTGACCGGCCCCTATCTTATAAGGCCAGATGCTAAGTTTCATGGCATCAATCTGCCCTGATCTCAGTAAGAATATCCTGAAGGCTTTGTAGTGGGTCGGGGGCCGCTGTGATAGGCCGGCCTATAACCAGATAGTCTGCACCACTGTTTAGCGCATCAGAGGGGGTCATAATGCGCCGTTGATCGTTTAATGCCGCCTGACCCGGCCTCACTCCCGGTGTTACCAGCAGAAACCCAGGGCTAACCGCAGCTCTCACATCAGCAGCCTCCAGTGGCGAGCAGACAATGCCATCCATTCCGCTGCACTCTGCCAGTCTGGCAAGCCGAACCACATTCTCGGCCGGTGTTCCGGCAAAGCCTGCCTCCGCAATATCCTCCTGTTCAAGACTGGTGAGGATGGTTACTGCGACCAGCAGCGGCCTCTGTGGCAATCTCTCCAGCCGATCCCTTGCGCCTTCCATCATGCGCCGTCCACCGGAGGCATGCAGATTGATCATCCAGACCCCAAGATCAGCCGCCGCAGCACAGGCGGCTGCAACCGTATTCGGGATGTCGTGAAATTTCAGATCCAGAAAAACATCAAACCCCTTTAGTACCAAAGCCTCTACAAAAGAGGGGCCAAAACGGGTAAACATCTCTTTGCCCACTTTCAGGCGGCACAGGGTTGGGTCAAGTGCTGCAACAAGCTCAAACGCTGGCTCCGCAGAGGGAAAATCCAGTGCCACAATAATTTGAGGGGGTTTTTCCATTGTCATCATAAATCAAAACCAGTTATTCATTTTATGCCTGCATCACCCAACCCCAGGAGCGGTTTGATGCTGTTCCATGAGTTGCAGCCTGGACACTGCCAATGCAGTGTTTTGACCTCAAGACCACACTGCCTGCATTGATAACCAGGGCGTTTATCAATAAGCATGCTGATCTGTTTATATAGAATTGAAAAGGTGACAGCTAATGAGCCTTCGGTGCATTTGCGGCTGAGATCAATAAGTTTTTGCACGCCATCAAGGCTGGAGTGTTCATACAGGTAGCCAGATACAAACGCTATAGCAGCCTGATCGTCTTTATCTTCCTGCATCAGTGCGGCCAATGCCAGCATCACAGAAACCTGCTTCTGCTGTTGGTATAGCTGTTGCAGATAGGCGATCAGCTTATCGCGTTGATCCAACTCAGAGTGACACTGCACCAAAAGAGGCAAAACCTCTGAAATGAAGGCCGGATCTTGCACTACAACCTGGGTCAATGAGTTGATTGCTGCCGTATACTCTTTTTGAGCCATCTCCAGCTTCCCCTGCACCAACGCTGCACGCACACAGGAGCCATCACTCTCCTGGGCTTTTTTCAGCAGCTCTGCCGCCTCTAGGTAGTGATGTTCCCTACGCGCTATGACAGCCAATTCGCAATAATAATGTGCTCGCTCTGTAGAGAGTGCCTCTCCCGTTATCTCCTCCAGCTTGGAGATAACGTCCAGGCATTTTGTCCAATCCTTCTCCTGCTGATAGATGATACGAAGATTTTGCAGTGCGGGGACTTCATGCTGTTTTATTTCAAGCAACTCGGTCAGCAGGTTTTCCGCCCGATCAAACAGGCCGGCACGCATATAGTCCAGCCCCAATTCCAGTAGCGCCTGGGCTCGTTGTGCGCGATCCAGTGTGGGTCTGGCAATCAGATTTTGGTGTATGCGGATTGCGCGCTCAACCTCGCCACGACGACGAAAAAGATTGCCCAATGCCAGGTGGGTTTCTACTGTTTCAGCATCTATTTCGAGCATTTGAACAAACAGATCAATGGCCTTGTCCGGCTGCTCGTTTAATAGATAGTTCAATCCTTTGAAATAGGCTGGGTTCTGCTCCCTCTTTAATGCAGCGGCTCCCTGTCGCTTATTGCTGCGCTTGGCTGCCAGCCAGCCAGAGGCCGCTGCTACAGGAAGTAGCAACAGCAGGAGTTCCACCATAAAGATTACTGTTCCTTCAGTGGGAGCGCACTAAGGTTACCAACTCTTACTGCATCAGAATGCGCCTTGCGCTGCAATTTTGAGTTTTCGCGTTTGAGTCGCATCAGTATGCCAATGGCCACCAGGGAGCCAAGGATGGCACCTGCGCTGATTGCGCCGACAAGCACAAGGGACAATGGCAACTCTATACTGCCAAGGCCATAGTTCAGCACCACGTCTCCTGGGTTGGTCACCGCGATGGCAACACCCAGCACCATAACAAACAAGACAACTATCAACTTTATAAAACGCACGCCCAGGTACCCCCATATTTTTATCAGGATCACTCTATGATACTCGGAGTATACCTAAAGAAGCTACCAAGTGCCTGCCAGATTTAACCATTTGGGAGAAAATCCGGAAGGGCACTCAGATGACATGCGGCACTATAGCATCATGCAAAATCATCTACTAAAGCATCACTCTGAATAGTGCGCATGTTGCGCAGTGCCAGCGCATCCTCCTCAATCTCATACCCTTCTGCGTCTTGTTCGCCAAAGGAGGGTTGACTGAAAGAGTGGGATGATGACCGCCCCTCACCCGCATTGCGCTGGTTTACATCCACGTTGGCCAATTGCAGATTGTTTTCATTCAACATGTCGCGCAAGCGGGGTATCGAGGCCTCCAGCGCCTCCCTGACCACACCATGCTGTGCAGTGAATGTCACATTGGCCTGATCATTTCGGATGGATATCCGGATATCGACAGGCCCAAGCTGGGGCGGCGTAATCCGCACCTCTGCACTCTGAACCTGGCGTCCAACCATCCAGAGGATTCGTTCACCCATGGCCTGATCCCACCCTCTTTCACCCATTGGGGTATGGATCGGCAGCGCCGCATTCAGTGGATTCAGCACGGCAGGCTGAAGTGTATTCTGCAAAGTCACCCCGGATGGCACCACAGGGACGCTGTTTATAGCGGTCAATCCAGCCTCTGTTGTGCGAAAGAGGTTGTTGACGGGTGCCTTTTGAGCGGCCTGTGCCAGCAGGGCTTCACTGGTGCGATGCTGCCCCGTGGGTGGCTGCTGATCCGAATCAGCTGAAGTATTATTCGGATTAAGTGGCAACCCGAGCGCATCATTATCCATAGTAGAGGGGGTCACAGCCTGCCCAGCAGCCACAGGCGGTGCCACTTTTTTATTTCCAGCCTGTTGCATTGCCACCACCTGATTTGCTGGAATTGGGACTGGGGCTGCTGTTGGCACTGGAGCTATAATATGGGTCGCTATTGGGCTTGTGATCATTGGCACTACAGCCTGTTCCACGGGTGCTAACGCCTCTGCCTGCTCTGCAACAATATCAGCTGCCGCTTCAACGCCCCCCTCTGCACCTGCTTCAGAGAGCTGCTGCTGTAATGCGGCAAGAATTTCCTCTACCGGCAATGTTTGCCCCTCTGCAGATATATTTATCTGCCCCTCTGCAAGCATGCTTTCCAGCTGTGCAAAATCTTCTGCAGAGAGCAGCATCTTAAGCTCTTCCAGTATCTCAACCATGGAGGATTCCGTGCTCAGCAGCTCGGCAAAATCACCACTGGCAACCTCTGCCTCGCTGCTACCCGCTTCAGTGGCAGGCAGCCCAGGCGCTGTGGTTCCACCTGTTGTCTGGGGGGTAAGGGGGGTACTGGAAAATAGATTTACCATATTCAAACCAATTAAGCGGCCATCCGTGGTGCTTAACTAGCAGATAATATGCCAAGCTGTTCAATCGGCAGCAATCAAACCTGTGGATATGGGCAAAAGGGCCAGAATCACGCCACGAACGGTGATTGTTAACACCCCCCTAACGCAGACCCAGGACATCCTGCATATCATATCGACCGCTCTTCTGCTTGCTGATCCAGAGTGCGGCACGCGCAGCACCGCTGGCAAATGTCATGCGGCTTGAGGCCTTGTGGACAATCTCAACCCGCTCTCCAGGCGTAGCAAACCAGACGCTGTGCTCTCCCACCACATCGCCGGCACGGATGGTTTCAAAACCAATGGTTTGACGATCGCGCTCGCCGGTATGGCCTTCCCGGCCATAGACGGCACACTCGTTCAGATCACGCCCCAGGGCGTTTGCCACCACTTCGCCCATACGCAGGGCTGTACCGGATGGTGCATCCACTTTATGCCGATGGTGCGCTTCAATGATCTCAATATCAGCCGTATCACCCATGACCCGCGCAGCAAGATCCAGCAGTTTAAAGCAGAGGTTGACGCCGACACTCATATTAGGCGCAAACATGATACCAATCTCTTGCGCCGCCTCGTCCAGACACTGTTTCTCTTCCTCGGCAAGGCCGGTGGTACCGATCACCATCGGCTTGACGGCTGCACGACAGAGCTCCAAATGTGCCATGGTGGCCGCCGGTGCAGTAAAATCAATCAGTACATCAAAGTCATCCATCACTTCAGAGAGCGCGGCTGTCACAGCAACACCCACTGTTCCCACACCCGCCAGGTCACCCGCATCAGCCCCGATCAGGGTGCTGTGTGGCTGCTCTGTTGCTGCCCCTAATACAAGGCCTTCGGTCTCTTGAACCGCTTGAATCAAGGTCTTTCCCATGCGCCCGGCAGCGCCAACAATTGCGATTCGAATCATAGGTTTTTCTCAATCAGGTCTCGGTGGTTAAAGATGAGCCTGCGATGCTACTTGGCCAGCCCAATGCTTTCAAAAAAGTGTTTTACACCATCCATCCAGCTGCTGGAGTGAGGGCTGTGGGTCGATCCGCCCGCCCGCATGGACTCATCCAGCTCTTCAAGAAGCTCTTTTTGTCGTTCTGTCAGATTGACCGGCGTCTCGATCTTGACCCGGCACATGAGGTCACCCACTGGACCGCCTCGCACCGGCTTTACCCCTTTGCCGCGCATTCTGAAGAGTTTGCCTGCCTGTGTCCCAGCCGGGATCTTCAACATCACCTTGCCATCCAGGGTTGGAACCTCCAGCTCACCACCCAGCGCCGCTTTGGCAAAGCTGATGGGGACTTCACAGAAAAGATGGCTATCCTCACGGGTAAAGATCTTGTGCTCCTCGACCGACACCTGGACATAGAGGTCACCGGGCGGCCCGCCATGCTCACCCGCCTCGCCCTCACTGGCCAAGCGGATACGATCACCAGTATCGACACCGGGCGGCACCTTTACAGAGAGGGTTTTGCTCTCCTGTACTCGACCACTTCCGCGACAGCTGGGACAGGGGGTTTTGATAATAGAGCCACTGCCCTGACAGCGTGGGCAGGTCTGCTGAATAGAGAAGAAACCCTGCTGCATGCGCACCTGCCCATGCCCGCCACAGGTGGTGCAGAGTTCCGGTTTGCTGCCTTTCTTTGCACCGGTTCCCCGGCAGGGCGAACAGGGTTTGTGCGTTGGAATACGAATCTTGACGGTGGTGCCTGCCACAGCCTTTTCCAAGGTGAGGTTCAGGTTGTAGCGCAGGTCTGCGCCCCGGTTTACCCGCTGGCCACCACCACGGCTGCCACCAAATATGTCGCCAAATACATCACCAAACACATCACTGAAGTTGCCTGGGCCGCCGTGCCCGCTCATTGAGGGGTCTACTCCGGCATGCCCAAACTGGTCATAGGCTGTGCGCTTTTGCGCATCCGACAGCACCTCGTAGGCCTCTTTGATCTCTTTGAATTTTCCCTCTGCCTCGGTCGCTTTTCCTCCTGAATTGCGGTCGGGGTGGTGCTTCATGGCCAGGCGTCGATAGGCCTTTTTCAGTTCCGCTTCACTGGCATTTTTATTGACGCCCAGGACTTCATAAAAATCACGTTTTGACATCGTTTCAACTTCTTGTAGTTTATCTTTGAAGGCGTATGGAGCTAACACCTCCACCCGTTCCTGTTATGACTCAGCGATAACAGCCAAAAAGCCAGAGCCCGGGAAGGCGGTAAAAACCGGCTTCCCGAACCCTGGCTATAAACATTGCTGCACCTGATGCTATTCAGGCATGCACTGGCCTATTGCTGCTTTTTGTCATCTTTAACCTCTTCAAACTCGGCATCGACGACATCATCGTCTGGCGCTTTGCCAGCATCTGCCCCTGTTTCAGCCCCGGCGGTGGCATCAGCAGCAGCTCCACCCTCTGCACCCTCTTTGGCATAGATCCGTTCGGCCATCTTGCCGGAGGCCTCGGTCAGCGCCTTGGTCTTGGCTTCGATCGCCTCCTTATCATCGCCCTTTATGGCCTCTTCAAGATCAGAGATGGCCGTTTCAATGGTGGATTTCTCTTCTGCCTCCAGCTTGTCACCCAGCTCTTCCATCGACTTTTTTGTGGCGTGGATCATGCCATCAGCCTGGTTGCGCACTGTGACCAGCTCCTGAAAGGCCTTGTCTTCCTCAGCATGCGCTTCGGCGTCTTTTACCATGCGTTCCACTTCTGCATCGCTCAGGCCGGAGGAGGCCTTGATGATGATGGACTGCTCTTTTCCTGTCGCCTTGTCTTTTGCAGAGACATTCAGGATACCATTGGCATCAATATCAAATGAGACCTCAATCTGAGGAACACCACGCTGTGCAGGTGGAATATCACTCAGGTCAAATCGGCCCAGAGATTTGTTACCGGCAGCCTGCTCACGTTCGCCCTGCAAGACATGCACGGTGACTGCTGTCTGGTTGTCATCAGCTGTTGAGAAGGTCTGGCTGGCATTGGTTGGGATCGTGGTGTTCTTTTCGATGAGCTTGGTCATCACGCCACCCATGGTCTCGATACCCAGCGAGAGGGGTGTAACATCCAGCAGCAGCACATCTTTAACATCGCCGCCCAACACGCCACCCTGGATTGCAGCACCAATCGCTACAGCTTCATCAGGGTTGACATCCTTGCGTGGCTCTTTGCCAAAAATGCCTTTCACGACCTCTTGTACCTTGGGCATGCGGCTCTGACCGCCGACCAGGATCACCTCATCAATCTCGGAGGCGTCCACCCCGGCATCCTGCAGTGCTACACGGCAAGGCTCAATGGTACGATCAATCAACTCATCCACCAGTGATTCCAGTTTGGCGCGGGTCAGCTTGATATTGAGATGCTTTGGACCCGATGCATCAGCGGTAATATAGGGCAGGTTGATGTCGGTCTGCTGGCCGGATGAGAGTTCAATCTTGGCCTTCTCGGCACCCTCTTTCAGGCGCTGTAGCGCCAGCGGGTCATTGTGCAGATCAAAACCCTGCTCCTTTTTAAATTCGCTGACCAGGTACTCAATGATGCGCAGGTCAAAATCCTCACCACCCAGGAAGGTGTCACCATTGGTGGAGAGCACTTCAAACTGGTGCTCACCATCTATCTCGGCAATCTCGATAATCGAGATATCGAAGGTGCCTCCGCCCAGATCAAAAACGGCCAGTTTCTGGTCTCCGCGTCTCTTGTCCATGCCGTAGGCCAGTGCGGCTGCGGTTGGCTCATTGATGATGCGCTTTACATCCAGGCCGGCGATGCGACCTGCATCTTTCGTGGCTTGGCGCTGTGAATCATTAAAGTAGGCCGGCACGGTGACAACCGCCTCGGTGACCGCCTCACCCAGGTAGTCTTCTGCTGTCTTTTTCATCTTCTGCAGGATCTTGGCTGAGATCTCAGGCGCGGCCATTTTCTTGCCATTGGCCTCTACCCAAGCATCACCATTATCTGCCTTTACAATGTTGTACGGCACCATTTTAATATCACGCTGAACAACATCGTCTTCAAATTTGCGCCCAATCAGGCGCTTGATTGCAAACAGGGTGTTTTCAGGGTTGGTAACCGCCTGCCGCTTTGCCGCCTGTCCCACAAGCACCTCGCCATCATTGGTGTATGCAATAATGGAGGGTGTTGTGCGATCACCTTCGCTATTCTCTATAACCCTGGCGCTGTCACCGTCCATCACTGCTACGCAGGAGTTGGTGGTGCCCAAGTCAATCCCAATGATTTTACCCATTATTACCGGCCTCCAGTATGAAGTTATGTTTGAGTTAGATTGTACAGATGCTGCTTGGCTTTAGAGATGGGGTAGTTAATCGACTTTTCAACCCTGCTCATCAATATTTTTGCTTGCAGCCTGGGAGACAATGACCATTGCGGGGCGCACCAATCGCCCGTTCAGGCTATAGCCTTTCTGTACGACGGTAATGACGGTGTTTGGCTCTACATCTTCGGCCGGCTGCATGGCCATTGCCTGGTGCAGTTCGGGATTGAAGGGCTCTCCTTCAGGGTCGATCACGGCAACGTTGAATTTTTCCAATACAGAGCTAAAGAGGTTTAGCGTCAGCTCTGTGCCTTCACACAGCTTGGCTCTGTCCGCACTCTCTTCCTGTGCGGCCTTTAGCCCCAGCTCCAGGCTGTCACGCACGGGAAGAAGCTCATTTACAAAGCGCTCCAGCGCATATTTATGGGCATTGGAGAGATCCCGATCATGCCGTTTGCGCAGGTTTTCCAGCTCGGCTTTAGCTCGCACTGCCAGATCCCAGTTTTCATCTGCCTTGCGGCGAGCCTCTTCCAGCTGTGCCGCCAAATCACTCTTATCGGGTGCCGTATCACTTGCCACCTCACCCTCTATCTCCAGATTCTCTCGCGTGAGTGTTTCAGCCTGGGAGGACTGATCTTGTTCAATTTCAGTAGCGGTTTTGGTTTGTTCCGCTTCCTGTTTGCTTGTCATGCCGTATTTCCTCGGAGACAAAATGTCTCGGTTTTATGTGACTCAGGTTTTGGAGTTTAAATATAGCAAATAATTCCGCATAAGTAGCTGAATACAAAAGAAAGTGATCCCCGCGCACGGTAAAGCATTTGCGCTCAAAGACAAACAACAAAACCACCCGGAGACCCAATTGAAGAATGGCACAAACACTGGCAGCTTGCCACCGTTAATCAGCATCGTAGCCTCTGATTCAAAGCACTACATTGACAATCTTTTTGCAGGCACACGGAAGAAGCTGAAACTAAATTCTCTGGTCATAGAGGCAGAATTCACCCAGCGGAGTGGAATCGAGGTTACGGAAGCTGTGCCTGTATTACTGCTCTGGAAATGGCTCAACACCTCATCAATAGCCATGTTTGCCAAGAAAGCCCTGGGGAGTTTTTCAAAAACCAGAAAAGATGTCATGTATGACGGGAAGAGATCAACTGATTCGTTGCCTGCTTCCAGTTTCGTATTGGGCTCATCTGTTTCTTGGCGACACTCTTTATTGAGTTATTATTGAGGAAGGCACCACGATTTTTCAGTGCCTTTCGCAGAGTGTAGTTTACTTATATGTAAAACAGATGGCTTGCAAGAGAGCAGGTAATCAAGCCAGGGTGCCGGCAAAGTAGTGCTCCAGAAACTCATCAAAAGAGCAGTTGTCGGAGGCTTCAATCTCTCGCTGGCGCTGCTGGGAGAGCCGGCTCTCCTGCACATAAAAGGCCTCTCTCTCCAAAGAGAGGCTCAGGCTGCACAGGTGGTTTTTATGTATCTGCGACATGCGTCTGGCAAAGCTGAAAAATCCTTCATTATGTTGTTGCATCTGTGCCAGCACGCGCGCTGAAAGCGTAGACTCTGGATCACATACCGCCTGCTGGCTGGCGGCCAATGCCTGCTGATAAGGCTGCATTGGCTGATTGGCATCCAGCTGTTCACTGATCGCCTGCATGCCATCACACAGCTCACGAGCCCATGCTGCAAGCCCTATCTGTTGGCCGTTTCGCTGCAACCCAAGCGCTGGATCTCGCCCCAGATGCGCTGTTTTCAGCAAGTTGCTATCAATGGCCTGCTGCTCTAAATGGTTGATCGGCGGACTCTCCCGCAACAGGCAATAGAGCATGAAAATCTCCAGGAAACGGATCTGCTTTTCATTCACTCCGGCAGGCTCGAATGGATTGACATCCATTGATCTCAGCTCCACATAACGCACACCACGCTGGCTCAGCGCCTGGGTCGGCATCTCATACAACCCCGGCACCTGCTTGGGACGAACCGTGCTGTAGTACTCGTTTTCGATCTGCAGTATGTTGGTATTGAGCTGCTCATAGCGTCCACCCACCTTTACGCCAATCTTCTCCCACAAAGGAGAGGAGGAGTTAATGGCACGCCGGAGCGATGCAACATAGTCTGCCAGGCTGTCATAGTTGGCTTTAATCCCCACGCCTGCCTCTTTGCTATTGGTGTAGCCTATATCTCCCATGCGCAACGAGGTTGCGTAGGGCTCAAAATAGGTAAAAGCATCAAACTCCTGCAGATCCGTTGAATGACCGTTTAGAAAGCTCTTGCAGATGGCGGGGGAGGCTCCAAAAAGATAGGGGATCAGCCAGCCAAAGCGTTGCAGATTACGCACCAGACCCAAATAGGCATCATCAATAAACTCTCTGACAGGGCGTCTGTCCTGTTCCAGCTCCTGGTAGACGGGCCAAAAGTGCTCTGGTAGCGAGTAGTTGAAGTGCACCCCGGCAATCACCTGCATCATCCGGCCATAGCGGTGGCCAAGCCCCCGGCGGTAGACCGTTTTCATCGCGCCAATATTCGATGCGCCATATTTTGCAATGGGTATGTTTTCGCCACTGGTCAGCACACAGGGCATACTGGCCGCCCACAGAAGCTCATCACCCAGATGCTGATAGGTAAAGATCTGCGTGTCGATCAGAAAAGAGAGCAGCTCTGGTATGTCGTTGAGCGGTGGCGTTATAAACTCCGTTAGCGCCTCTGAATAGTCGGTAGTGATGTAGGGATGTGTCAGTGCAGAACCTAATGGTGCAGGGTGCATTGTGCTGGCAATCGCCCCATCGGGGGAGACCCGCAGGCTCTCTTTTTCCAGACCGATCTGTCCCTGTTGCAACAGGTGCGACTGCCTGGCATTAATGAGAGATGCCAAGCGCTTTTCAACAGCTTGAGACAAAGAGAGATCCTGTGTATGTTTTTTATATAAAGAGGTTGACGCGGGCGCCAAACAGGAGAGGGATTATAGCGCAGGGGCTGAATCTCTACCCTGACAATTTCTTGTGCTGTGGTTTGGCCTTTCTGTCCGCGAGGTCAGCAGCCCGCTCTATTCAACAGGCAGTCCTGCACAGAGTTGGCCATCTTTTCTGCAGCTTCAAGCGGCAATCCAGCGGCATGCGGCGATTGTTGCAAATGGATAAAGTCAGAGAGGATATAGGCAGCTTCATTGATCATGATCTGATCGATCTTCTCATCATCATCCCCATGGTCGGCAGGCGCCGCCACGTCATCACCACTGCGGTCCATTTTGGCACGTGGTTTCAACCCTATGGCAACACGGTAGCGGTTCCGGTTCTCTCGGATCTTCTCATCCCGCTCATTCCATTTTGTCCTGCGTTGTGCTTCGAGCAGGCTTACCGTATGTTGCTCGCGGACAGCCTGGATCAACGCCTCTTCTTCTACCAGCATGCGAAATCCCGCATCGGACTCTATGCGTTTGAGATGACGCTCTCTCAGGTAGGTTGGATCGGTTGTACCTTCCGGATTGAACTGGGCCGCCTCGATCTGAGCCCAGGGCAGTGCATTATCCAATGAACGTTCGCCATGATCTGCTGCACTGGGTGCGGTAGGGAAGATAATATCGGGCACCACGCCGCGAAACTGTGTACTGCCGCCACTGATGCGGAAAAACTGAGCCATCGTCAGACGCAGTCTTCCCAGTTCTGCCGTCCCAATGGCCACCAGGCGATCCAGATCGACCAGCGTCTGCACCGTACCTTTGCCAAAGGTCGGCTCGCCGATAATGATCCCCCGCCCATAATCCTGGATGGCACCGGCAAAAATCTCTGATGCAGAAGCACTGTTACGGTTCACCAGTACGGCCAGCGGCCCACTGTAGGCCACTTTGGGATCTGGATCCGACTCAATATCGACCTTCCCCAGGGTATTTTTCACCTGCACCACCGGGCCTGATTTGATAAAGAGGCCGGTCAGCTCTGTGGCCTCTGCCAGTGAGCCGCCACCATTCTGGCGAAGATCGACCACCACACCATCCACCCCTTCGCGGGTCAGCTCAGCCAGTAGCTTGCGCACATCGCGGGTTGTGCTGCGAAAATCCTTGTCGCCTCTGGCATAGGCCTGAAAATCGCGATAGAAGGTGGGGACATCAATCACGCCGATACGCAGCCCCTCCATCTCATCAAGCCCTTCAATAATGCGCTTTTTTGCTGCCTGCTCTTCCAGCTTGATCTTGTTTCGCACGATGGTGACGGTTTTTAAGGGATCACCTATAGTGGCATCTTTTGGCAGGATCTGTAGTCGCACAACACTCCCTTTGGGGCCGCGAATCAGCTCAACGACATCCTGCAGTCGCCAGCCGACCACATCGACCATCTCATCATCATCCTGAGCCACGCCGGATACCCGATCCCCGGCCTTTATCTGGCCACTGAGATCCGCCGGCCCACCGGGGACAACGCTCTGCACGACGGTATATTCATTTTTAATCCGCAAAACTGCACCGATCCCCTCCAGCGAGAGTCGCATGCTGATGTCAAAGTTCTCAGAGATGCTGGGGGACATATAGGCAGTATGCGGTTCAATACTCAAGGTATAGGCATTGATAAAGAGTTGAAATACATCATCCGCATTCAGCTGGTTGGTTCGCCGCAAAATACCTGAATATCGCTCTGTAAGGGTCTTGCGAATCGCTTCATCATCCTTATCTGCCATGCGCAGGCTAAGCACATCATTCTTTACTCGCTTGCGCCAAAGCGTATCCAACTCACTCTGATTGGCAGCCCATGGCGCTTCGCTCCGGTCAAAGCGATACGCCTCATCCTTGGAAAAATCAAACTCCTGATCCAACAGTTTGAGCGCATGCTTTATCTGATGGTTAACCCGTGTGCGATAGGTGCGAAAAACATCAAAGGCGGGATCGAGCCGCGCCTGCTTTATGGCGTCATCCAGCTTTGTCTCATAGCTTGAAAAGGCGGCCACATCTGCCTCTACAAAGAAGCTACGGTTAGGATCCAGTGTATCCAGATAGCGCTCCAGCATCTGGCGCGAGAGTGCGTCATCCAGTGCCACATCCCGATAGTGGTATTTGCTGATGACATCTGTAATCACAACCGCTGATTGCCGGTGTGAACGGTGCGGGTAGAGCTCACTAATGGGAACCGTTGTCACAACCGCCCACAGCGGCAGGCTGATCACTGACAATAGAAACAGAAACAAACTTTTATGCAGCCTCATAAATGACCTTTTTGTGGATTGGGTATCGGTCTGACCTATATGTTTTTCAATGGGTTACCAATTTGCATAGTGTTAAGTTTAGCATGCGCTTCGCCATAACGGACAGAGAAGGGGGGGCGAAGTTCGTGCGGCAATGAGATAGAGCACTCATCTTCCGGCGCTATCACGCCATGACGTATCAGAAAATCAATAATCACCAGATTACAGTTGGGCTTGAATTCATCGGTATCACGCACCAGTTGCATCACCTTCTCTACCGGCCACAAAAAGAATGATTCAACCTCGCCATCTGTACAGCGGGGCTGGAATTCTGCTGTCAGTTCAAGATCATAACAGTAGAGCGTATCGGGCTTATAACCCTGTGCAGTCTCTGCATTGTAGGTTACTGATCCTACCGGCCGGGCAATGACTGCAAGCTCTGGGGGAATGCCTGCCTCCTCCCAACACTCCTTTTTCAGGTTCTCTTGCAGCGTGATGCCGTACGGCAAGCCTCCTGCAACCAGGTTATCCAGCTTGCCTGGGAAATGATGCCGGTCTGGGGCGCGCCTGGCCACCCACAGTTTTATCCCCTGCTCACTGCGCACAAAGCCGTTGATATGTTGCCCAAAGGCACGCACACCAAAGCGGGTGGCAGCCGCCCGGTCGATCAAAAACAATCCCTGCTCCCGTGTTGTGGCGGTTACCACATACTGCTCTCCATGCAGGTGGCTTAAAACGCCCCTCTCCACCAGCACAGAGAGCACCCTCGCCACGGCCTCGCTGCGCATAGCAAACGTATCCAGTTTTGCGGCCAATTCAACTGCATCATCAGAGATCACGAATACATCTGGCCACTCACACAGTTGTTGAGAAAAATCACGCTTTACCTGGCCTACGACCACATCACCAACAATAAAGGGTAAAAAGGCGGCTGGATTAAAATTATTACAGGCTTGAATATGATTGAAGTAACTCACAGGTAAGATTCCATTTTTTTATTCAGAAAGTGCCGGGCAAGCCGCCTCTATGCTGTTGACAGCTGATTACAATCCAAAATGCACTTCACAATTTAATCCAGCCAGCACTTTGAAGCCCGGATTCGGCATCTCCACACGAACCCCAAAGGTGGCGCTGGCGGCATCAATCATCTGATCTACAACTGTCACCGTGCCTGTGAATTGCCCTTTCATGGGGACGCCCAGTTTAATCTCCACCTTCATCCCTTGCTCGATTAAGCCATAATAGTCCGCCTGCATGACAATTTCAGCATACAGGGGGTTAATCTTACAAGCTTCAGTATTGGCTCAGAGGAGACATGCTCTCCAACATTGATGTTGCGCGCAACAACCACGTCATTGATCGGGCTGTAAATCGTGCGCTGCTTCAGGCGCGCTTCAGCCTCTCTGACCTCCAGGGCGGCAAGGTACTGTTCCGTAACAAGCTCATCCCGTTCATGTGCAGATAGCAGCCCCTGGCTGATCAAATGCTTATTTCGTTCAACCTTGCGGGCAGCAAATTTGGCCTTGGCATTGGCCAGCTCTACAACGGCCTCTTCCAGACTGGTCTCCAGCAACACCAGGCTCTCTCCCTGTCTGACCTTGGTGCCTCTGCCCACATAGACCGACTTGGCCACTCCGGGCACCTGGCTGGCAACCTC
>JAKISI010000024.1 GCA_021648685.1 Candidatus Polarisedimenticolaceae bacterium | reverse complement strand
ACGCATATCTCTACGGGATTGCTGATAAATTTTAATGCATCCAGGTTGGTCAATGGAATTAAACGTTACAAACGATAACTCTGTGTTCTCAGTGGTCTCTGTGTCTATGAAAAATAGCTGTATCCCCACTCAATATGGCATAGCCCCTGTTTTTGTATATCGTGAAATGCCTGCCGCAGATGGCCAATATGGGTCACAAGATGGCACGAGGTGCGATCTTTCAAATTGACTGTGAAGAGATTCCTTCCCCCGGGGCTACGGCGATAGTGAACCATGATATGAGTCTATTCCGGATTATGCTGCGCTTCATCCGGGCTACTTGCTGAATAGGAATCAGACTGTTAATAGCTGCTCTCTTCCGACAGCTCTATCTCATCCATTGCAGCCGCATATCTGTCCAGCCCGGTGGTGCTGCCCAGCTTGATCATCAGCCGCACCTCATTGGCTGAATCAGCATATAAAACCGCGTCATCATAGGTGATCGCGCCCTCTTTATAGTGCTGATAGAGTGCCTGATCAAAGGTCATCATGCCCTGCTCGGTCGAGCGTTTCATCAGCTCCTTCAGCTTCTCTATCGCGCCCTTCCTGATCTGATCCGAGACCAGCGGCGTGTTCAGCAACACCTCAACCACAGCCTGCCGCCCGGAGCCATCCACTTTCTGTATCAACTGCTGGGCCACGATGCCCCGCAAGTTCAGCGACAGATCCATCAACAGCTGATTCCGCCGATCCTCCGGGAAGAAGTTAACGATACGATCCAGCGCCTGATTGGCATTATTGGCATGCAGCGTACTCAGGCAGAGATGGCCTGTCTCCGCAAAGGCGATGGCATGTTCCATCGTCTCCCGGGTGCGAATCTCACCAATCATGATCACATCCGGTGCCTGCCGGAGGGTGTTTTTCAGCGCGACTTCGTAGGATTCCGTGTCAATCCCCACTTCACGCTGGGTGATGATGCAGCCGGCATGCTGGTGGATAAACTCAATTGGATCTTCAATGCTGACGATATGCCCTGCACCATGCTGATTCCGGTAGTCGATCATGGAGGCCAGCGAGGTGGATTTACCCGTGCCTGTGGCGCCCACGAAGAAGACGATACCCCGCGCCGCCATGGCTAGCTTTTTAACCACCGGCGGCAAGCCAAGATATTCAATCGATGGAATATTGGTCTCGATGCGACGCAGCACCATCCCGGCCGCATCCCTTTGAATAAATGCACTCACCCGGAAACGGCCTATCCCCTTCAGGCTGATGGCAAAGTTGCACTCATTGGTGCGTGAGAACTCCCCACGCTGCGCAGGTGTCATCACACTCAAGACCATCTCCCTGGAGAGTTTGTCCGTCAGCTTCTTTTTTGCCAGCGGCTTGATTTTGCCATCCAGCTTGAGGCTGGGCGCAGCGCCCGCTGTGATAAAGAGATCCGAGGCCTTTTTCTTCACCATTAGGTGAATGAGTTCATTAAAATCCATATCGTTGTCTGCTTAGAGAAGCACAAGCCCCATATTGCACCGAATGCAAATCAGATTTCAAGGGGTAAGGAAGAATCCGCATTCATCGCTGCTTCCACCCCCCTTTGGCGCTTTGATACCACCACCCTTTACCTGCCTCTTCAATCCAGATTCCGGCATAGATATTGCGCACATCCGGCAACCACTCCGGGTGGCCATTGGCTTCGGCAATAGCCCGGTAGAGGGCATTGCGATCTGCATTCTCCGCTGCCACCATCTTTTTGATCTTGCTGCGCACCTTCAGCGGTATTGCCGAGGCATTACGAATTTCAACCAGAGCATCGCGTGTGAACCCGATGGCACCCTTTGCATAATAGGGTTTAAGTGCTGCATTGCGCTTTTTCATCCGCGCCTGAATCTTGCGGATCTTTGGGGTATTTACATTGAAATTGGGTGCCGCAGCATGCGCTGGAGGGATCAGAAACCCAAGCACCTCTTCACCCATGCGCACATAAAAGGGCAGCTGCCGCGGCAGTGCCGACTGCTTTTTCTCGTCTGCCTTGGCATCATCATCCTTGCCCAGAATATCCTGCACCATCTCCCGTGCGGCCTCCTCCGCCTGAGCCGAGGGGAAGTAGATGTTGATGGTGACACAGGCGCTCAGTAGAAAAACAGCCCCGAAAAGGACACTGGTTTTGAGTGGGTTCATTGGATAGGCTCCTCAGCAGTCATGGTCTACAGTAGTGGGCTTTCCATTCTCAAGATGAGTTCAATCGAACTCTGCATTGCCCACTCCGCTCTGTGCAATCTCTGTCAGCTTACCAATCAGCAGCGCCCAGTCAACCCGACGGTTGTATCCCACGATATCGATACGCGGCAGGCCGCTGCCTTTGACCAGATAGCTGCCTTGGGCTGCGGCCTCCACACCCTCCATTTCGCAAACTCCGTTTTCCAGACGGCAGCTGACACCCAGCCGCGCATAGCCGAATGTTTCAAAGAGGCCAAGAAAGCTGCGTGACAGCACGCCCGACATGCCGCCGCCGCCCAGGTTGGAGATATTATCAATCGCGCGCTGACTGATTCTATGGCGGCTTTTGTCCTGCTCGGGCGTGGCAAAGCGGGCATCGAAGGAGACCGGCTGCCAATTCTCCAGATAGAGGCTGTTGATCCGACCCTCCAGCTTGCCCGTGATCTTGCCAAAGGAGAAGGTGCGGGTCAGCGCCTCCAGATCCAGATCCTTCAGCTCCAGATTGGCGTTCAGGGTTGGCCAGGCGCCAAACAGATCCTCTATTCTCAGGTCTCGAATAATCGTCTGCCCCTCAAAAAGATTGGCCAGTATGGCGCCCTCCAATAGCAGCAGGCCGTTTTGATAGGTTGCCTTTGGGATGCCACCAGAGAGTCTGCCTGATAGCGGCAGCCACCCCAGTGCCTGACTGAGTGCCTCCATGGAGATGGGGGTCAGGGCACCACCAAAGGCAAAATGGGGTTCAGAGTCCAGGCTGAGATCAAATGTGGATACCACCAGGCTGCCATCCAGCACCGGAATCGAGGCCGGGCTCAAAAGCGTGACCTCTTTTTCATGCAGTTGCAGCTCAAGCTGGGTGTTACCCAGGGTGATCCCTTCCATAAAGTGGCCATTATCCCATGCAAGTGTTGAACGGACAGCAGGCTGCCCGCTCGTCCAGCTCAACAGGCCATTGATGCCATTAAGAGCAAATTTGCGCCGTTGTCGGGGAGGCGGCTCACCACCCTCTGTTGTTTCATCTGTTGTGGTCGGTGCTTCTGCCAGATGCAGGTCGTCCAGCTTCAGCAGCAGCGATGCGGCTCCATCCTGCTGATAGGAGAGCTCCAGCCCGGCCTCTCCTGCCCACTCCAGGTTGGCCAGTGTCGACTCTGCCAATATGGGCAGAAAATAGGCCTGATAGAGGCTCTGCGGTGCAAAGGGGCGGGTCTGTAGCTGAAGCACGCTGGGCAGCCACTCCGGTTGCCGTAACAGGGTTGCTGATGCGGTAAAGGCCAGGATGCCGGGGTGGTCATACTGGAGATCCATCACTTGCAGCTGCTGTTGACTGAGCATGAGCCGGGTATGGATTGAGAGCGGCTGATCTTCCACGCCGATATAGCCATAGGGGGTCAGAAGCTCTCCCTGACGCAGAGTCAGCGCCGTGTCACCCGCCCACCCCCCTGCCTGCGGTGCAAAACTACCCTGCCAACTGCCCGACAGCGTCTCCCCCAGATACTCACCGCTGCCATCCACAAAGGCCGCTGCATGAACCTCAGCTCGCCACTGCAACCGGGCAGGCGACTCACCCACACCGGAGAGGGCGGCAGTCAGATCAACCCTGCCGGATAGCTCGGCATCAAATGTCACAAGCCGATAGGCAGTCAACAGGTTGTGGAGTGCTGCCAGATCCAGCCCCTCTCCTGCAAGATTCACTTGCCACCCTTCGGGGGCAGATTGCAGCGTTGCCTTTAGCATCCCGCTGGCAATATGCAGGCGACTCAGCTCCAGATCCAATTTCTGTGTGGCTGCGCTCCACTGGAAATGGATAGGGATTTGAGGCTCATCCAACATCGGATGCGGAAGGTGCAGCATGCCCTTTTGGCAGCTGATATGGCCGTCAGAGAGCGACCCCTGCTGGCAGTCGATCAAAAGCTCTTTGAGAGGAGATGAAAGCACGGGGTGGGTCAGCTTTTTCATCCGCATGCGATAGCGGGCGGTTGCTCCAGACTGCCAGTCAAGCTCAAGGGTCAGTGACTCGGCAGACCAGTCTGGGCCGCTGATCTGACCCAGTTGCAGATGAATGCCCTCCACGGCAAAGGCCGATGGAGTCAGCATCAGCCATGCCGCAAAGAGAAGGTTACTTCTGGTGGAAGACACCTGTCGAGAGATAACGGTCACCACGATCACAGACGATGGAGACAATAACGGCATCCTCTACTTCAGCAGAGAGACGCAGCGCCGCCGCCAGTGCGCCGCCAGAGGATATCCCGGCAAAGATCCCTTCGCGCGCCGCAAGCACCCGGGTGGTCTCTTCCGCCTCTGCCTGTGAGACATCAATTATCCGGTCCACCCGGTCGGCATCAAAGATCCTGGGCAGGTAGGCCTGTGGCCAGCGGCGGATGCCCGGGATGCTGGCCCCCTCCTGTGGCTGCACCCCCACGATCTGAATCTCCGGGTTCTTCTCTTTCAGAAAGCAGGATAGCCCCATAATGGTACCCGTGGTGCCCATTGCGCTCACGAGATGGGTAATGCTGCCCTGAGTGTCACGCCAGATCTCCGGGCCTGTCCCTTCGATATGTGAGAGTGGGTTGTCGGGGTTGGCAAACTGGTCCAGAACCACCCCCTCCCCTTTCGACTCCAGCCTGCGTGCCATATCGATGGCGGCCTCCATGCTGCCCGCCTTTGGGGTCAGGATAATCTCTGCACCATAGGCGCGCATGATGTCGCGCCGCTCCACGCTCATGTGTTCCGGCATGATCAGTACCATGCGATAACCCTTGATCGCGGCTGCCATAGCCAACGCAATGCCCGTATTGCCACTGGTCGCCTCGATCAATGTATCACCCGGCCGAATCTCACCACGCTGCTCGGCGTGTGCAATCATGCTCAGCGCCGGACGGTCTTTGACGGAACCGGCGGGGTTGTTGCCCTCCAGCTTGAGCAGTATGGTGTTGCTGCTCTCACCAACCAGCCGTTGCAGCCGAACCAGCGGGGTATTGCCGATATAATCTTCAATTGTTGGATAATTCATCACTATAAGTGTACTTTAACCGCAACCTGAATGGAGGAGATTTTCTAACCAGATGAAAAAGATTCCATGCTCTTTCAATACTATGGAACCTCAGCCCCGGAAGGAGCCCAGCTTGCCTCTGCGCGATATTGAACATGCACTAAGCGTGGCGGGCGGGTCCAGGAAGCTGGCCGATAAACTGTTTTTTGCGCTGCAACAGGAGCTGCCAAAACAGCTGGAGTCCATGCGCCGGCAGGCGGCTGAAAATGGCTGGGACGAGCTGTGGAATCTTGCCCATCGAATGCACGGCTCTACCGCCCTGTGCGGTGTTCCAGCGCTTAATCAGGCCGTGGAAAAACTGGAGCATGCCGCCAAGAGCGCACGGCCTGAAGAGATCGACCGGAGGCTGGAGCAGGTGGCAGCTGAAATCGGCCGGCTACAGCGCAGTCAGGCGCTATCGCTGTAACAGGCTCTTCATCTCAGAGACGGCACCGGCTAACCCGGAGAAGAGCGCACGCGCAATGATGGCGTGGCCAATATTCAGCTCCCGTATCCCCGCTATGCCAACTATGCCCTGTACATTATGGTAGTGCAGGCCATGCCCCGCATTCATCTGTAGCCCTAGCTTTTGTCCGTAGGTGACGGCGCTGCGCACCTTCTCCAGCTCGGAGAGCGCCTCTTCATTACTCTGTGCATCCGCGTAGCGGCCGGTATGGATCTCGACAACCGGGGCACCCACAGCCACCGCGGCCTCCAGCTGTGCCGGATCTGCATCAACAAACAGCGAGACCCGAATGCCTGCTGCTTTAAGTTGCGCACAATACTCTTTCAAATAGGGCAGGTTGCCCACAACATCCAGTCCACCTTCCGTGGTCAGCTCCTGCCGGCTCTCTGGAACCAGGCAGCAATCTGCTGGCTGGATACGGCTGGCGATAGCAAGCATCTCCTGGGTTGCTGCCATCTCAAGATTCATCCGCGTCTGCAGCACCCCGGACAGCAATTCAATATCCCTGTCCTGAATGTGCCGCCGGTCTTCACGCAGATGTACGGTAATCACATCTGCACCCGCCTGCTCGGCGACTAAAGCAGCATGCAGCGGCTCTGGGTAGATGGTGCCGCGCGCCTGACGCAGCGTGGCCACATGGTCGATATTCACACCAAGGAGAATCTCATTACTCATTGTCATTGTATATTCCTGCAGTAGATCATTTTATTGCATCTGAAACAGCTCACGGCTCTTGATGGGGCGATCACCCAGGTAGTGAGCCAGCACTCTGCGCATTAGCGCCCTGGCCTCTCTGCGCCCCTCTCTGTTCAGCGGCTGTTCATGTTCCAACGCCAGCAGTGTACTCCCGGATATGGAGAGTTTTGCATCAGAACCTGTCGGCACGGGGCCATGCTCCAGATCGTAACGGTACTGTTTTTCAGGGTCGACAGGCGCTCCTGTCTCCGCCTCCTGATCAAGGATCAGACCATACCCCAGCTCAGACAGCAGCACCTTTTCATACTGGCGCAGTACCGGCTCAACCTCCTCTGCCTCAGCAAGTCTGTTGAGTGAGCGGCTATAAAACTCAAAGAGCCTGGCGTGCGGATCCTGACGCTCAAGCAGCCGCATTGTCAGCTCATTGATATAAAACCCACAAAACAGCGATTTTTTATTTAATGCAATGGCGGGCGCCGCCGCTTCACAGCTGGTGAGTGTTTTAACCTCACCCTTTCCACACCAACCGATCAACAGGGGGGAGAAGGGTTGCAACAGACCTGCTGTTTCAGAGCGCTGGCTCTTTGCCCCCTTTGCAATTACCGGGAAACGACCCTTCAAAGCAGTAAAACACTCCAGTAACAGGCTGGTATTGGAGTAGGGTCTGCTGTGCAGAATAAAAGCGTGATGCAGGGTGCTGCGGGTCATGTTGTATCGCAAAGAGGTATGCAGCTACTCGCTATAACCCAGCCTGGCCAGTGCACTCTCATCACTTGACCAGCTTTTTTTCACTTTTATCCAGACGCTAAGATGCACTTTTTTATCAAACAGTTTTTCCATCTCTATGCGCGCCTGGGTGGCTGCTGCTTTTATCGCTTCGCCTTTGCTGCCTATGATGATGTTTTTCTGGCCTTCCCGCTCCACCCAGACCAGCACTCCAATGCGATACATATTCCCCACATCTTCAAACTGCTCAATCTCAACCGTCAGTGCGTAGGGGATCTCTTTGGCATAGCGTCGGGTGAGCTGTTCTCTAACCAGTTCGGCGGCAAAGAAACGTTCTGAACGATCTGTGAGTTGATCCTCAGGAAAGATCTTCTCACCCTCTGGCATCAACTCCATCACCCGCTCTTCCAGCCGGGATACGTTCTTTCCCGTCTTTGCCGAGAGCGGAATAATCTCACAAAACGGGTGTTTTGTTGAGAGATCCTGAATATATGGCAGCAACATCTCTCTCTCTTCAATCTGATCCAGTTTATTGATTACCAGAATCACCGGCACCTTGATCGTACTCAGCAGCTCCAGTACCGCTGTATCTTCCGCCGTCCACTTCATCGCATCCACAACGAACAGTATCAGATCGACATCGTTCAGCATTGCCTTTGCTGTTCGATTGAGATAGCGGTTCATTGCCTGCTCTCCACGCTGGTGAATCCCTGGCGTATCGACGTAGATGATCTGCCCCCGATCCTCTGTTTTAACGCCCAGGATGGCATGTCGTGTTGTCTGGGGCTTGCGCGATGTAATGGCCAGCTTCTGGCCAATCAGGCAATTCAGAAGTGTCGACTTGCCCGCATTCGGGCGGCCAATGATAGAGACATATCCGCTGCGGTTTTTGCTGTTGGCTGCCATCTCTGTCACTCTTCTCTTTGAAATATTTTAGTCAACATGCCCTCTGCGGCATCTTGCTCGGCTCTGCGACGGCTGCTGCCATGGCCTTCACACTCCAGCTGAAGCTCAGTGACAACACACTGCACAAGAAACTGCTGCTCATGCTGCTCTCCGGCAACCTGTGCAACAGAGTACTCCGGAAGCGGGTGCTTGTGCGCCTGAAGATGCTCTTGAAGGCGGGTTTTTGGATCTTTTTTTTGTGAGTCCAACGACAGTTTTTTTAGCTTGCTCTGAAAAAGATTATGAATAACCTGCCGGACAGCCTCATACCCACCGTCCAGATAGATGGCTGCCAATATAGCCTCCAGCGCATCCGCAAGGATGGAGTCACGACCCTGGCCACCGCTGCGCAGCTCACCCACACCCAAGGCAAGATAGAGACCGAGATCCAGTTCACGCGCCAGTACTGCCAGCGCCTCTCCCTTGACCATCTCTGCCCGCAGTCGACTCAACTGTCCTTCATTGGCACTCTTAAACTGCTGATACAGCTCATCTGCAACCACAAATCCAAGTATGGCATCGCCCAGAAACTCAAGCCGTTCATTGTTGATGCTCCCAGCACTGCGGTGGGTCAGTGCATTTTCAAACAGGCTCGGATCGTTAAAAGAGTATCCAATGGCCTTTGAGAGATGTTCTGTGGGTTGTCTCAACGGCCCGCCAGCTCAAATTCATCTTTGAATGACATCACTGCATCCATATTTCCAAACAGCGGTCTACGCACTTCATATTCGATCTTTACCGACAGCGCGCCACCAAATTTTTTGACGGTAATGTGCTCGTTTTTGATATCACGGATGCCATTAATAAGCAGGCGTTTCTTTATCATCGTACGCACCGCACCCGAGCTTTTTTTAGTGATGTTCGGTTCCTGCTTTACTGCTTCAACAATGCTTTTTACGGAGTAGTTCTCCATATACACGGGGAGCAGTTTGATGCCTACAAAGGCAAAAAAGCATATTAAAAAGATAACGGTCATCCAGCCCAGCCCGGTCATTCCCCGCTGTTTTTTTGGACCATGAAACATATTTAACGCTCCTCGTGTTCAATCGAAGGAAGCTCTGATCAATTCAGAGTTTTTGCAACAATGACGGCAGTCACTCTATACCTTTACCCAGCCGATCCCATGCGATGGGAAAACCGGGACGCTGGGAGTCCCAGCTCATCCAGATTGCAAAGGCCTTGCCTACCAGATTCTCTTCCGCCACCAGCCCCCAGCAACGGCTGTCATTGCTATTATCGCGGTTGTCACCCATCACAAAATATTGCCCGTCAGGCACTTTGATTGGCCCGCGCAACAACACCTGGCATCCAGGTGGAAAATCGGGCGCGCCAACCCGCACCAGGGTGGCATGCTCTACACCATCAATCGTCTCTATACTGTGCAGTGATCCCGTCTCCCTTATCCCGGAGCCGGTGCCTGTATAGCGGCCAATTGGTGTTTGCGGTATGGGCTCTCCATTCACATACAGCACCTTGTTACGGTATGAAATCTCATCGCCAGGGAGACCTACGATACGTTTAATATAGTCTATCGCCGGGTCACGCGGGTAACGAAATACCGCCACATCACCCCGCTCCGGGCTGCCCACCTCAATGATTTTGGTGTGAAGCACCGGCAGGCGCACGCCATAGGCAAACTTGTTGACCAATATAAAGTCACCCACCAGCAGCGTTGGCATCATGGAACTTGATGGGATGCGGAAGGGTTCCACCAGAAATGAGCGCAGCAGCAGCACGATAAGAATAACCGGGAAAAACGAGCGGGCGTATTCGACTAATATTGGCTCCCGGGTTCGCCGTGCAATCTCTTCCGGATTAGCCCCCTTGCTGCTCTCATCGGCGGCCATGGCGCGCCTTCTTGGCGCAAACATCAGGCTGTCGATCAGCCAGATTCCGCCAGTAACAAATACCGCCACCACTAATATTGCTGGAAAATTAAGATCCATAAGTCATCTTCAAAAATAGGGGTTCAAATTCTGAACCGTTACCAAATCATTTAACCCAGGAGACTGTCCGAGAGAGGTTAAAAATATTAATGTGCAAAAGGCCGAGTTCTCGGACTGCCTCCTGGGTTTAAGCTAAATGCATAAGCCCTCATATTTACCAAGGTCAGGCCTGCTTTTTGCCAATCCGCAGTACCGCAAGAAAGGCATCCTGAGGGATCTCAACCTTGCCAATCTGCTTCATACGTTTTTTTCCTGCCTTCTGTTTTTCAAGCAGTTTGCGTTTGCGGCTTACATCACCGCCGTAACATTTTGCCGTCACATTCTTGCGCAGTGCCTTGACGGTGGTACGCGCAATGATCTGTGAGCCAATTGCAGCCTGGATGGCAACCTCAAACATCTGCCGGGGTATGATCTCTTTCATCTTTACCGTGAGTTCGCGCCCGCGGCTTTGGATATGATCCCGGTGTACGATGGCCGAGAGTGCATCCACACAGTCACCATTGATCAGGATATCCAGCTTTGTCAGTGGCGAGGCCTGAAAACGTTTGAATTCGTACTCAAATGAGGCATAGCCACGACTGACCGATTTGAGCCGGTCAAAAAAGTCCAGCACCACTTCGTTCATCGGCAACTCATAGGTTAATTGAACCTGTCCCCCCAGGTACTGCATGTTTTTCTGCACACCACGCTTTTCGATGCAGAGTGTAATAACCGCACCCAGGTGATTTTGCGGCACCAGGATGGTGGCCTCGATGATCGGCTCACGCACCTCTTCAATCTTGCCTGAGTCTGGCAGGTCGGCCGGGTTATCAATCTTGAGGATCTCTCCACTGGTTGTCAGCACTTCATAGATTACGGTTGGTGCTGTGGTGATCAGATTCAGGTTGTATTCACGCTCCAGCCGCTCCTGCACAATCTCCATGTGCAGCATGCCGAGAAAGCCACAACGGAAACCAAAGCCCAAGGCCTGGGATGTTTCCGGTTCAAAGTGGAGCGCTGCATCATTCAGACGCAGTTTTTGCAGCGCCTCGCGAAACGCCTCATAATCATCGGAGCTGACCGGATAGAGTCCGGAAAAAACACGCGGTTGAATCTGTTCAAAGCCTGGCAGCGGGCCATCTGCCTTGTTATCTGCAAGGGTGATGGTATCGCCAACAGGTACGCCATCAATCTCTTTGATGCCGGCAATGACATAACCCACCTCGCCCGTCCCAAGTATGGGGGTGTCTTTCCGTTTTGGGGTAAAGCGCCCCACTCTTTCAACCTGATAACTGCGCCCGGTAGAGATGACATGCATCTTGTCTTTGGGACGAATGGAGCCGTCCATCACCCGCACCAGCGAGATCACTCCCACATAGTTGTCAAACCAGGAGTCGATAATCAACGCCTTTAGCGGCTTGTCTGCATCCCCTTCAGGAGGGGGTATGCGCGCTACCAGCATCTCCAGCAGATCGGGGATGCCAACGCCTGTTTTGGCACTGACATGCAGCGCGTCACTGGCATCCAGCCCAATGATCTCTTCAATCTCGGTGACCACCCGCTCAGGCTCTGCTGCTGGCAGGTCGATCTTGTTCAGTACCGGCAATACCTCAAGCCCCTGCTCGATGGCGGTATAACAGTTACCAACACTTTGCGCCTCTACACCCTGTGCCGCATCCACGACCAGCAGGGCACCCTCACAAGCGGCCAGTGAGCGGGAGACCTCATACGAGAAATCGACATGGCCTGGGGTATCAATGAAGTTCAGCTGATAGATCTCGCCATTGTTCGCCTTGTACTCAAGGGTTACGCTCTGCGCCTTGATGGTGATGCCGCGCTCGCGCTCCAGATCCATCGAGTCGAGTACCTGCGCCTCCATCTCCCGCGCCTCAAGCCCACCACAGGTCTGGATAAAACGATCTGCAATGGTGGATTTGCCATGATCAATATGGGCAATAATGGAAAAATTGCGTATGTGTTGTAGATCCGTCATCTATCGTTCTAACCACCGTCGGTATCTTCAGCTGATTGGATGGCTGTTCGGCCAACGCCAGTAGAGACTCAGTGCTGCAAAAAAATCCTTGCCCTATTGAAAACGGAGCTTTTCTTTATGAAAAACTCCGTTCACACTACAGGTCGGGAGAGTAAAATCGTGTCGCTTATCATACCTCAGGAGGCTGGCCGGGAATAGGAACCATGATGATATTTGATCTGGTGCATTGCCAGCCCTCTCCAGGTTCTGTAAATTCTCCTGTCCGCTTTCTGTATGTCACTGTTTGTGGAGAGTGATTGTGCCATCGCAATCCCTCTTGTCACACCAATATTTCAGATAAGAGCCAAATAATATGACCAAAGGTTTCGCCCCTTTTGCTTTGGGCTTTCGCCCCTTCTTTTTGTGTGCCGGCTTGGCTGCTGTGCTTCTGCTTGTGGTTTGGCTCTGTTTTCTGGGTGGGCAGATGCCTGCCAACTCCTATTACGGGCCGATGGGGTGGCACAGCCATGAGATGCTGTTTGGCTTCACCACAGCCGTTATTGCCGGTTTTTTGTTGACGGCCGTTCGCAACTGGACGGGCATCAATACCATCACTGGCAAGCCATTGGCTGCACTGGCAGGGCTTTGGCTGGCTGGTCGTATCCTGCCGCTTCTGCCCGTACCGGGGGAGGTGATCGCACTGGTGGATCTTGCCTTTCTGCCGATGCTGGCGCTGGCGCTGCGTCATCCGCTCATGGAGGCAGAATCAAAGAGTAACCGGGTCTTTTTGGTGGCACTGGCACTGGCGGCCTGCGCCAATCTGCTGGTACATCTGCAGGCTTTGGGGGTTACCAGCGGCTCTGCAATTATCGGCACTGGTATGATGCGTTATATTATTTTGTGGCTGCTGGTGATCATCACGGGTCGGATTATGCCTTTCTTTACTCGCACCGGGGTGCCGGGGGTAGTGCCGGTAAATCGTGATGATATTGAACGCCTGGCCGTGGTCTTGCTGTTTGCCTTGATGGTGGCTGATCTGCTGGCTCCAACCTCCTGGGTCACGGGTCTGATTGCAGCTGCGCTGGCCGTGGTGCACATTATTCGCGTAAAGGGCTGGTATGACCACAAGATATGGACATCGCCCATCTTGTGGGTACTCTATACCGCCTATTTCTGGCTGATCGCCAGCTTTTTGCTACAGGCACTGGGGGCTTTGGGCTGGGTTGCTCCCAATCTGACTACACATGCCTTCACTTATGGCACAGTGGGCATCTTCACCATAGGCATGATGTCACGGGTTGCACTGGGGCATACCGGCCGTATGCTGGAGACGGCAAGGCCCATCAATATCGCCTTTATCATGCTCAATGTAGGTGCCTTCGTGCGTGTATTGATGCCTATCGTGGCACCTGGACAGTACAGCGCATGGCTCTATATTTCCGGCGGCCTCTGGCTGGCAGGCTTTGCCATCTTCTGTGTGGTCTATCTGCCCATTCTGATCCGACCCAGGGTGGATAACCAGCCAGGGTAACGCTCCCACCCCCGTTCCATTGAGCCAAGTTTTTACTTCGCAAGGCGTTGTAACTCTTGGGTTATAATGCAGTGCTTTGCAACACGCTCAGGATGCCGGCTCTACTGATGAACAAAACCTACGATCCCCACAGCCTGGAACAGAAGTGGTACGAAACCTGGGAGCAGCAGGGCTATTTTACCCCAGACAAACAGGCCAGCAGCGACAACCCCTACTGCATCATGATCCCACCGCCCAATGTGACAGGGCGGCTGCACATGGGGCACGCCTTTCAGGACACCATCATGGATGCACTCATCCGCTACCATCGGATGAAGGGGGAGAAGACCCTGTGGCAACCAGGGACTGATCACGCCGGTATCGCCACCCAGATGGTGGTGGAGCGGCTGATCAATGCCGAGGGCAAAACCCGGCACGACTACGGGCGCAAAAAATTCACCGAGAAGGTCTGGGAGTGGAAGGAGCAGTCCGGCGGCACCATCACCCAACAGCTGCGGCGCATGGGGTCGTCCCTCGACTGGGAACGGGAACGCTTCACCATGGATGAAGGACTCTCCGATGCGGTGAAAGAGGTCTTTGTCCGCCTGTTTGAAGAGGGGCTGATCTACCGTGGCAAGCGACTGGTCAACTGGGATCCTGTGCTACACACTGCCGTCTCCGATCTGGAGGTGCTCTCCGAAGAGGAGAGTGGCCAGCTCTGGCACATGCGCTATCCGCTGACCAACGGCCAGGGGCATCTGGTGGTGGCCACCACCCGCCCCGAGACCATGCTGGGCGATTGTGCCGTTTCCGTTCACCCTGGCGATGACCGCTACAAACACCTGCTGGGGGAATATGTCGAGCTGCCACTCACAGGTCGCCGCATCCCAATCATCACCGATGAATACGTTGACCCTGAATTTGGCACCGGCTGCGTCAAGATCACCCCGGCACACGATTTCAACGACTATGGCGTCTGGCAAAACCATCGGGATCACAGCAATATCCAGGCGCTGCCTCACGGTGGCCTGATCAACATCTTTACCGCCGATGCGGCCATCCGTGAAAATACAGCCGAAGAGGGCGAGCTAATTCCGACAGAGTACATCGGCATGGATCGCTATGTGGTACGCAAGCAGATCATCGCTGATCTGGAATCCCAAGGGCTGCTAGAGAAGATCGAAGCCCATAAACTGATGGTGCCTCGCGGTGACCGCTCCCGCGCCGTGATTGAACCATTCCTCACCGACCAGTGGTATGTCAAAGTTGGGCCACTGGCGGAACCCGCCATCAAAGCAGTAGAGGATGGCGACATTCGTTTTGTACCCGACAACTGGAAGAACACCTATTTCGAATGGATGCGCAATATTGAGGACTGGTGCATCTCACGGCAGATCTGGTGGGGACATCGCATCCCGGCCTGGTATGACGAAGAGGGCAACATCTACGTCGCCCGTTCGGAAGAGGATGTACGCAAAAAACATCAGCTGTCCGATGATTTCAAACTCACCCAGGATGAGGATGTGCTCGACACCTGGTTTAGCTCTGCACTCTGGCCCTTCTCTACCCTGGGCTGGCCGGAGAAAACCGAGGCGGTAAAGACCTTCTACCCCACCAGCGTTTTGGTCACAGGTTTCGACATCATCTTCTTCTGGGTGGCCAGGATGATTATGATGGGGCTTAAATTCATGGGCGATGTCCCGTTTAAAGAGGTCTACATCCACGGTCTGGTGCGTGACGCCCACGGTGACAAGATGTCCAAATCCAAAGGCAATGTGCTCGACCCCATCGACCTGATTGATGGCATTGAGCTGGAGCCACTGGTGGCAAAACGCACAACAGGATTGATGCAGCCTGAAAATGCGCCAAAGATTGAAAAAGCAACGCGCCAGGATTTCCCGGATGGCATCCCCGCCTTCGGCACCGATGCGCTACGCTTCACCTTCGCTGCCATGGCCAGCACCGGGCGTGACATCAAGTTTGATCTGCAACGTACCGAAGGTTATCGCAACTTCTGCAACAAGCTATGGAATGCCGCCCGCTATGTGTTGATGAACACCGAAGGCGAGGATTGCGGCGAAGGCGGTGGCGCGCTGCAACTGAGTGTGGCGGATCGCTGGATCATCTCCCGCCTGCAGATTACCAAACAGAACGTTACCGATGCTATAAATGGTTACCGTTTCGACCATGCCGCCAAGGCTCTCTATGAATTCACCTGGAATGAGTATTGCGACTGGTATCTGGAGCTCTCCAAACCCATTCTTCAGAGTGATGAAAGCTCCGCAGCCGCCAAGCGCGGGGCGCGTCATACCCTGGTGACCGTGCTGGAATCCCTGCTGCGGCTGGCACACCCCATCATGCCCTTTATCACTGAAGAGATCTGGCAGCAGGTGGCACCACTGGCCGGTCGCTCTAGCGAGACCATCATGCTACAGCCCTACCCTGTCTGCCAGGCCGACGCCATTGACGAGCAGGCAGTGGCCGAGATGGAGTGGGTGATGCAGTTTATTCTTGGCATTCGCCGTATCCGTGGCGAGATGAACATCAAGCCCGGCAGACAGCTGCCTGTTCTGCTACAAAATGGCAGCGAGCAGGATGCCGCCTACCTCGAAAACAACCGGCACTATCTCGATGCCCTGGCACGACTGAAATCCATCACCTGGTTAAGCACTGATCAGGATGCCCCGGAGTCTGCCACCGCACTGGTGGGTGAGATGAAGGTGCTCATCCCAATGGCGGGGTTGATCGACAAGGCCGCCGAGCTGGCACGCCTGGACAAAGAGCTAACCAAGCGGCAAAAGGATCTGGAGCGTATTACGGGCAAGCTATCCAACGCCAACTTTGTCGACAAGGCTCCCGCAGCCATCGTGGCAAAAGAACAGAAAAAAGCAGACGATCTGAAGATTGCTATTACCCAGCTGCAATCCCAACTGGAGAAGATCCAGTCGCTCTAAAGAATTCATCATTCTCGTCGATAATACTACCCCCGGCTTGTAAGTATTGCCTATGCTTTCATATAGCTATATGATGCTACTAACAAAAGGATTTATAAGGTTACGAGCACACACTACACTCGAGACGCTCAATGGCAACGATCCTCATTGTAGATGACCAATCCATCAGCAGAATGATACTTGAAGAGCTGATGGGGTCGATCGGTGACAACATCCACGTCAAATCATTTGGTGACCCGGTTCAGGCGCTAAAGTGGGCGAAATCCAACCCGCACGATCTCATCCTTTCCGACTACAAAATGCCCAACATGGATGGCATTGAATTTACCCAGTGGCTACGCCAAATCCCCAGCTGTTCCGACATCCCCATTGTTATGATCACCTGTGTAGAAGAGAAGAGCGTGCGCTACAGGGCGCTTGAGGCAGGCGCAACCGATTTTCTGACCAAACCCATCGACCACCACGAATGCCGGGCGCGCTGCCGAAATCTGCTCAAACTACGCCAACAGCAAAGCATTATTAAAGACCGGGCACGCTGGCTTGAACAGGAGATAAACGCAAAAACAGCCGAATTAAAATCGCGTGAACAGGAGACCATCCTGCGTCTGGCCAAAGCCGGTGAATACCGTGATGAAGATACCGGAAAACATATTGAGCGCATGGCACAATACTCCCGACTGATTGCTCAAGAGCTTGGGCTTCCGGAAGAGAAGTGCAGCATCATTCAGCATGCTGCACCAATGCACGATATTGGAAAGATAGGCATCCCTGATCATGTCTTGTTAAAACAGGGTAAACTTTCACCTTCTGAGTGGCAGGCCATGAAAACCCACACACAGATTGGCTACAATATCCTGCGCGACAGCCCTTCTGAGTACCTGCAAGCCGGAGCCATCATTGCACTGAACCATCATGAGCAATATGACGGCAGAGGGTACCCGGCCAATCTGGCTGGCACGGATATACCGATAGAAGCCAGATTGGTGGCTGTATCCGATGTATTTGATGCGCTGATGTCAGAGCGCCCCTACAAATCAGCATGGACACTGGATCAATCCCTGGATCATCTTAAAAAAGAGAGAGGGAGACATTTTGACCCGGATTGCATAGATGCTTTTTTTAATCAGTTACCTAACATTATTGCCATTCAAACCAACATACAGGATACGGACAACATCAGCATAGGGAGGTAGTATTATGAAAAAAAACGGACCGTGGCGCAGTTACATCATTGCCGTAACCGTCAGCATAGGTGCAGCCATTATCACATGGCTGATCCATGATCTGTGGAAGGGTCACCCTGCTGTTGAGATCGGGATATTGACCATACTTTTTTTAAGCGCCTATTTTGCTGCCCGCCGATTATATGCTGTTCAGCAGGAAAAGCGCACCGACCTCCTGCCAGAGCAAATCGCTGACCACCCAACCATTGAAACAGCTAAAAGCAACACGCTGTCTCCTCTTGCCAAAAAAACATCTACGCCAAAAGATATACAAACCAGGGATTGGAAACTGGAAGATACCCGCCTCGTATTAATAACATCCGACCGTTCAGACCGTCATCGAATTCTTGCTCACCTGGCGGGCTGGAAAACCCAGGTAAAAGTCTGTAGCAATACCGTGCGTGCCATTACGGAGATACTCTCCGCCTCTGACAACAACACCCCCTATCACACAGTCATTGTAGACCAGCGCCAACTGGATATGGAGCCAGTGCAGTTCGCAAACTCAATCCGCTCAGAACCCTCCCTGCAAAATCTGTCACTGATCTACCTTGGCCCGGAAAACAGCCCGGATCGAGATCAGCAACTGGCAGCCGCAGGCTATTCACACATATTGCTAACACCCATAAACAAATCACTGCTATACAATGCACTGCATTCAACAACCAATGCACGGCAACACTCTTCGCAAAATGTTGTCAGCTTCATCCACCACTACAGACGTGAGCAGTCATCACTGCCACCACTGGATATTCTAGTGGCCGCAAGCCCGGCTCACCTGAAGCGCATTCAAAACATACTTAAAAAAACCCGGCATCAGGCGTTTGCTGTTGAAAATGGTGAACAGGCACTGAATGCACTCGACAGCTATAACTTTGATCTAGCCATCTTTGAGCTTGAAATGCCCATCATAAATGGTATTGAAGCGATCAAGTTATACCATTTCACTCACCAAAACAGCCTGCGGATGCCGTTTATGCTCTTCATCCCGGAGCCTGGCTCACAGATCATTAACCACTGTAATGGGCTGGATATTGATGCCTGCCTTATCGGAGAGATTCAGCACCATACTTTAATAGCAGCCATCAAGCAGGCGGTTGCGGATTGCAACAGACGGCCTCCTTCCACAAAACCGGATCAAAAGATAAAAGCGGAGGATGTCAACCAACACAGCAGCGCCATATTGGGACGAGCCACACTGCGCGATCTTGAAGCGCTGGGCTCAGGGCAGGAGTTCGTTAACAACCTCATCAACAGCTTTCTTCTCAGCAGTGAAGAGCTGCTTGACGACATGGAAAGAGCCATCGCCGAAAACAGATACCAAGCCTTTATTGATCATGCTCTTGCGTTTAAGGATAGCGCTGGAAACCTTGGCGCATTAGCTGTTTATAAAGCCAGCATTAAAGCCTCGCACCTCGACACTACTGGCTTTAAGGAGAGTGCAAGCCTACTCACGGATGAGATACGAATATCCTTTAACAAAACACGCAAGGCACTGTTGGATTATATGGCCGAACAGAATCACACAATGCACGGCCATTAGCATGATTATCAGGCACCATCCATGGCGCGAATCGCCAGCACAGCATTCAGGCCACCAAAAGCAAACGAATTTGAAACCGCGCTCTTAATTCTCTTTTCACGTGCCTGATTTGGCACATAGTCCAGATCACACCCCTCCCCTGCCTCTGTAAAATTAGCCGTGGGTGGGACAATGCCGTTCTTGATTGCCAATACCGTTGCAACAAGCTCCAGCGCACCAGCCGCACCTAAAGGGTGCCCGTGCATGGACTTTGTGCCAGAGACCATTAACTGCGCTGCATGGCCACCAAACACCTGATGCAATGCCTGGGTTTCCGACACATCATTCGCTTTGGTTCCTGTGCCATGAGCATTTACATAGTCCACGTCGCCAGGGTTCATGGAGGCATCGTCTAATGCTGCCTTGATCGCTCTCGCCGCACCATCAGATGATGGGTCGGT
This sequence comes from Candidatus Polarisedimenticolaceae bacterium, assembly GCA_021648685.1. Lineage (GTDB taxonomy): Bacteria > Pseudomonadota > Gammaproteobacteria > Chromatiales > Chromatiaceae > WFXD01. The sequence continues at coordinate 25,922 of JAKISI010000024.1, read as the reverse complement.
TATATGACCCGCATCTGCTGACATGCCACAACCCGCCAGTTCAGCATAGATGGGCGCCCCACGTTTTTTTGCATGCTCCAGTGACTCAAGAACCACAGCACCCGCACCTTCACCCAGCACCATTCCGCTACGGTTTTTTGAGAAGGGTCTGCACGTATCTGGTGAAAGAACCCGCAATCCCTCCCATGCCTTGATTAAGCCATAGGTGAAAGGTGCATCAGTGCCAACAACTATTGCCACCTCAACTAAACCACTCCGTATCATCGCTAATGCTGATGCGGTTGCATGCGCAGCTGAAGCACACGCGCTAGCAACTGAAAATACCGGGCCAGAAATACCCATATGCATACTAACCTGCACTGCTGCGGCACTTGGCATACCTTTTGGAATGGTCAAAGGATGTGCACGTGTTTTACCTTCCTTGTACAACTTTTGGTAGGCCTCTTCATCCGTTTCCTTCCCCCCGCAGCCAGTACCGACAACACAGGCGGCATTATGAATCTCTGCGGCTTCTAACCCCGCATCTACAATAGCCTCTCGCGCAGTAATGATTGCATATTGCGAAAATTTATCTAGATATGGGAGTTCTTCATTGGAAAAGAAATGAAGCGAATTATAATTTTGAATCTGAGCACAAGCTTTAATCTTAAGTGATTCAAGAGGCATGTTGGTCAGCGGTCGGATACCTGTCTCCCCATTGCAGAGAGCACCCCAAAACTGGTTCACGTCATGCCCCAGTGCCGAGATGCAACCAAGCCCCGTTACAGCCACTGATTTTACCATATCACTCCTTCCCTGAAGTCAGACCTGCAATTCCTTCAATAATATCGTGGACTGAACGCAGCTCTAACAGAGTCTCATCTGTAACCTCAACATCAAACTTTTCTTCGAGGTCATACATGATTGTAATTGCATCTAACGAAGTCAACCCAAGATCAACTAACAATGCATCATTGGTTATCACAGATGGGTCTAGTTTTTTGTGCTTTGCAATAATATTAATTACTGCATTTTCAATATTCTGGCGCATAGTCTAAACTGAACATTCAATATTTGATTAACTACTGAAACCCGGGTTGCCTGTAAAACATTACAGGTATTCATTGTGCTGAGATAGTGAACCTAAAATCAACATAGGACAAGCCCTCTGATGTCTATCTTAACCACACTATTAAGGCGCACTCAGAACAGGCCTGATTCGGAGCATGAGCAAGCACTGCTCCGAATTGCTATTTTACTGATCTTACTCGCCTATTTCTTGTCCACCATACCTGAAAATTGGGTTCATGCAAGCAATTGGATCACTGGCGTCTCAATTCTTAGCATCAGTATATTGTTTTCCATTGGTCTTTTTGGCGCAATACTGATCAACCCCGGCATCTCTGTTCGGCGCCGCATTACTGGAATTGTATTTGATCTGTCTGCATTCAGCTATGGAATGGCCATAACCAGTGAACTTGTTATTCCCTGGTATGGTGTTTATCTCTGGGTTACGCTCGGCAATGGCTTCCGTTACGGTGAAAAATACCTCTATCTTTCTGCAACGCTCTCTGTTTTAGGTTTTGGCATAGCCACTATCATCAATCCATTCTGGCTTACTCATCAGGGGCTAGCGATCGGCTTGATGGCTACACTCATCGTTGTTCCAGGCTATGCTGCAACGCTGATAAGGCGCCTCACCGAAGAGCGCCAGAAGGCGGAGGAGGCCAATTGCGCCAAAAGTAATTTTTTAGCCCGGATGAGTCATGAAATCCGCACCCCTCTTAATGGAATTATCGGAACATGTGATCTCCTGAAAACCTGCAAGCTGGGGTCAGAAGAGCGTGAGTATGCTGATACTATCTATGCTTCCAGTATGACGCTGTTGCGGCTGATCGAAGATGTTCTGGATATCTCAAAGATCGAAGCGGGCAAGCTGATACTGGAGAAGACACAGTTTGATCTGCATGCCCTTATCCACTCCACTATACGCATGTTTACCAATCAGGCAGAGACCAAGGGGCTGAGGATCACCAGCCATATTGGCCTGGACACGCCATACCAGCTACAGGGTGATCCACTGCATCTGCGCCAGATCTTGATGAACCTGGTAGGAAACGCAGTTAAATTCACCAATAAAGGGACGATTGAACTGCGCTGTCATACCCTCCGGGATGAAGATCAGAGTGTGCTCATCCGGTTTGAGATTACTGACACAGGGATCGGTATTGCAGATGAAAAACAGGAGCACATCTTCAATCTATTTACCCAGGCTGACGAGTCTACCTCCCGGCAGTATGGCGGCACTGGTCTGGGAACCGCAATTGCCAAACAGCTGGTTGAGCTTATGGGGGGGCGCATCTGGCTACAGAGCACCCCAGGCATTGGCACTACATTCTTTTTTGATATTGAATTTGAGTATCAGGAAAAAACAGCCTATCAGCTGGATACCCAAAGCCTGAAAGAGAGCCGTATTCTCAGGTTTGCTGATGCAACCAGAAGTGAGACGGATGTCACCCATCATCTCAATAGCTGGGGCGTCGCCTTCCATGATGTTTACAATGCGCGTGATGCCATTCGCCTGCTCATAAATGAGGCTGGCCGCCACTCTCCCTATGAGGTGCTGATCCTCGACCGAGTGCCCGTTGATGCCAATATTCAGCAGCTGCTGCAATCACTCTACACCGAGCTGTCACTGCATGAGATCACGGTGCTTATTGTCCAGGCCGAAGGGCAGGCTGTCCCTGCACTGGATACCGCAACAGGCGACATCTATACGTTATCAGAGCCTCTGAATACGGCCCTGCTTTTCAATGCACTGCATGCCTCACACTCCGGGCATTATGAAGATGAAGGCATTATCAGCCTGGCACAGCATATAACCCGAAACCACACCCTGCAAAAACCATTAAACATTCTCATTGCTGAAGACAACAGCACCAACCAGATGGTGATAGGCCGCATTCTGGAGCGAGCGGGGCATAACTTCAAACTGGTGGATGATGGATTAGCCGCATTGGATGCCATGGAAGAAGAGATGTTTGATGTAGTTGTTGTCGATATGAACATGCCAGGAACAACCGGTATAGAGACCTTTAAAATGCACCGTTTTGCACATGCCAGTGAAGAGCCTATACCCTTCATCATGTTGACGGCCAACGCAACCATCGAAGCCCGAAAAGCATGCGAAGAGGTTGGGATCAAATATTTTCTGACCAAACCCATCTCCTCTGCGCGCCTCCTTGAGGCTATATCCAAAGCAGCTCAGACTCACCCTGCCGCAACCACTCCCCACCAAGACCCTGCTGCTTTCTCAGCAGACTCAACGACGCACAAAGGCATTGATTACTCTGTGCTTAAAGAGGTCATAGCTCTCGGCAGTGGTGATGATTTTCTGCAACGCTTATGCACCAACTTTTCCGCCGACAGCAGACAGCTGCTAGAGAGCATGCACGAGGCATTGAACAGCCGTGACTATCTGCATTTTCAGGAGCTGGCGCATGCGCTACGCGGCTCTGCCGCAAATCTTGGGCTCTCTGATTTGGAAAAGGCTGCTGCAAAGGCTGACAACCTCCCTCCAGAGCAGATACCTGAATTTGGCAGGCAGAGCTATGCCGAGATCAAATCATCATTTGATCTCGCTCTCTCTGCCCTGAATTCTGAGTTGGCCAAACAGCAGGCGGTTGCTGATTAGTGTGCAGCAGCAAGACGCGGCTCATTAACCATTTTACTGTTCCAGCGTCGATCTTGCGCCTTGACCAGGTACTCCATAAGCCGCATGTTTTTATGCGTCAACTGCATCGCAGCATCTACCCAAAGCGTGGTGACATCCATCAACTCTTTGTATGTCAGCGGGTTGAACTGGTCTGCAACCTGATCCAGACAGTGAAAGCCTAAACTTCTGCTCTGTTGATGCTCAATATATTCACGTACCGTTTCACGACCCTTCCCATTGGGTGCCAGCATATCAACCACACCCATCTCATACAGCTCTTCAGCCTTATAGACTTTGCCGCTGGTTATGATGCGCTTTGCCAGTGCAGGAGCTATTCTCCGGGCCAGAAAGCTAAAGGCACCCATGCCAGGGAAAAGCCCGAATACTGTCTCTGGGAAGCCGAAGGTTGCCCCCTGTTCCGCAATAAGGGTATTGCTTGACAACGCTGCCTCAAAACCACCACCCAGCGTCTCTCCCTGCACTAGTGAGATGGTGGTAAAAGGCAGGCCATAGCTGGTGCTCGTTGGGTAGAGCACATCAATACAAGCCTTGGCATATTGAAACAGGGAGTCACGATCTCCGGCCTTGATCAGCTTGATGAAATGAGCCAGATCGCCACCCAGACTGAACACTTCCGGATCCGTTGAACCCAGCACCTGAAACATCAACCTGTTTTTATCACCCTTCTCATAGCCTCGCTCGGCAGTCTGAGCAATTGATCTCTGTGCAACGGCGATCTCCGCCAGCAGCTCACAGCTCATACAGGGCCGTCCGGGGAATTTAAACTGAATCCAAACAGCTTGAATCTCGGGTTCATAACGGATCTCCAGATGCTCAAAATGAGGTTGGAAATCTTGCTCTACAGAAAACATTCTCATTGTCTTTCCCCTTGCTTCGGTTAGATAATCAAGCAAACCCGGATGATCCACATCCGGGTTAAGCAGAAACAGGCCGCCAATACGATTGGCGATTTTAATTCCCTACTAAGTATGGTTTATTTCTATGCAAATAATTCAACATTCTCACCACTGCTGTGATAATTATTACTCTTGTTGCCGCAATGGTTTGTGATGAACCCAACAGAAGAGAAGCCAATGGCTAATTTATTTTGCACCACATTTAACCCGCTGTTTTTACAAGGTTATATGAAGCTGTCACTCTGCCCTTCCACCTCGATCCATTAGGTGGCCCCCTTGCAACCAAGAAACCGATCCATTACCGGCGTCATACTCGCTGGCGGGCAGTCCCGTCGAATGGGCGGCCATGACAAAGGGCTGCTGTTGATCAACCACCGTGCCATGATTGAGTATGTCATTGAAAAGCTGTCGCCACAGGTGGATGAGATTTTGATCAATGCCAACCGTAACCTGGAGCGTTACGGTCGCTTGGGGCACGCCGTCATCACAGATCAGATAACGGGATATGCTGGGCCGCTGGCCGGCATGGCCGCAGCCATCCAGGCCTGTGAGAGTGAATATATACTCAGCACACCCTGTGATGGGCCATGGGTGCCAGCCGATCTGGCCTCACGGCTGTTTACCCAGCTGGAGAGAGAGGGCACCAGCCTTAGCGCCGCCCATGATGGTGAACGCCTGCAACCGGTGTTTATCCTGATGCACCGAAAACTGCTGCCATCCATCCTGAGCTATCTTGAATCCGGTGAGCGGCGGCTGGGCTTCTGGGTAAAGCAGCAGAACCCTGCCCTGACCGATTTCTCTGATCAGCCCGAGCTGTTTTTCAATGTAAATTCACCTGCCGAGCTGAAGAGAGCCGAAGCAGATTTGCTCGACCCAACACATCCCGCCACTTCGGTAAATTCTGGATAGGCAGGGAGGCAATCTCCCTGTGATCATTGCAGATTGAACAGGCTATCGGTCACGCTTGCGGTTGATCCAACCCACCAATCCAACAGAGCCAACCAGCGCACTGATGATAATGGTCTGCTGATCGGCGCCCAGCCCTTTGGCACTCAACCCGAGCACAGCTGCCCCCACCGCACTAAAGGCGAGTGCCCGCATGAAGCGGCAGAATCCACAGGCAGCAAGGTTTTTCTCTCTCTTCATGTCAGGGCCGCCAAGCCCGCTGTGCAGGGGCCGCCCTCACTACGCTTCAGCCGACTCATTTGGGATCATGGTTGCAGCAGAGAGGCTGACATATTCGCGAGCGCACTCGATGTGTCTGTCCAGCTGGCTCCCTGCGGGGAAATCCTGCGCAATCAGCCAGATCTGGGTAATCTCATCACTCAGCTGCGGCAGCACAGCCAGTGTGCTCAGGGTGCGCTCCGCATCAAAGAAGGCGAAGGGTTCATCCAGGAATATAAATTGCCGTCCGGTCATGGCGCTATCAACCAGTTTTTGTGAGAGCGCCAACCGGACGGCCAGCATAATCTGCCGCTGGGTGCCGCTGGAGACCTCATCCAGCGCGGTGAAATCACGCTTTTGATTCGAGAAGACCTGCACATTCAACTCTTCATCAATCTTCAGATGCTCATAGCGACCCGAGGTAAACAGCGGAAGCGTATGCCCCACCAGCTCGCGCAGATCCCGGTTGAATCGTTGCGACAACGTTGTCTCTGCACCGATCAGCAGCTCTACCGCCAGGGTCTTTACTGCAATCTGATGCCGGTGCTCCACAATCTTCTGCTGTTCGGTTTTGCGTGACTGAATCAGCTCATTGGCCTGTATCACACGCACCTGCTCTTTACTGATGGCCTCACTCAGTCGTTCGATCTTGTCACATCGGATCTGGCTCTGCTCATGCAGCTGGTAGAGCTCCTGGTCTACCAGCTCGCGCGCCTCATCCGGCTCTGCGGCATACTCAGCAATAGCGGCATAGATCCCGGTAAACTCACTCCTCTCTTTGAACGAGCCACCCCCGGAATCTGCCATTTTTTCTCTATCAGTGCTGCGGCTTGAAGAGCACTCCGGCAGCGCTGTGCTGCCCATTTGCAGGGTCATCAGCCTTCTTGCCAGATTGACCGGCGCTTCGCTCAGCCCTTCAATCCGGCTTTTCATAATCAGCAGGCCACCCACTGCAACAATCAGACTGAGTGCAGAAAAGACACAAAGCTGCTCCCACATAAAGCCCTCATCATCCGAGGTGATGGCAAAGTAGCTTGAGAGTAGCAGCCCCAGGGTGAGCAGCAGGCATAAAATGCCGATTGAACGGCGCCCACGGTAGGCCGCCTCCAGGCGGGGGACATTCTCTTCATAGGCGGTAGCAGCCATACCCAGCGCCAGCACCAGCTGGTCGGTCTCTTTTTGCTCTTGAACCAGCGCTTTGTGTTCTGCCTCAAGCCCCTGAAAATAGCCCTCCTCTACATTCAGCTCCTCCAGTCTGGCATTGATGGCGACAATCTCAGCCTCTGCCTCTTCAATCTCTGCCTGCTCCTCTGTGATCTCTCGCTGCACATCACTGGTGACCCTCTCAAATGTGGTCAAACCCGCCATGGTCTTTACTGCCTGACTGTTTCTGTGCGGTGTGGTTATCTCTCGCTGGGCAAGGTAGAACGACTCGATAAACTCATCATAGTCATACCCCAGCAGCTGCTGCATGGCAGCGCCCACCGCCTGCACCCCGGATGCGATGGGATTCTCAGGTTCATCAACCCGGCACAGGCGGGCGCTGTGATGCCCGCTGTTATCCAGAAATCGGCTGATCTGATACTGGCTACCATCGGCAACGGCAAAGACAAGATCAGCTGTGCAGCGCCTCTGCCCCCAGCAGATAATCTTCTCCGGCGTGTCCGGGCCAAAGGAGTAGGTGCGGCCAAACAGGGCAAAACAGATGGTCTCACCGATGGAGCTTTTGCCAGATTCATTCTGCCCACTGACTGCAATGATCCCCTCTTCGGGAAAATCGGAGAGCTCCAGGCTTGAGTATTTGAGTACGTTCTCGGCCGAAATGCTGACAACAATCATTTCACACTCCGGCTCATCCGTACGCGCAGCTTCCGCTTGGCCAGCTTGACGGCCTCATCAAACAGCGCCTCATCAAACGCCTCGCCGGAGTTGCTTCGGCACTCGCGCTCATCATCACAATAGGCAGTAAAATGTGCTTCAGGGCCACGGATGCCGGCGGAGCTAAGCGGTTTACTCCTGTTTTTTTGCGACATAAAAATTCATTTCCAATAATGGTTATCAGCGTGCCAACTCTATATATACATTCTGCCACAGAGTGCTACCCAAAAACACGAAAACGGGCGGTTAAATCAGGCAGATCCACCTCACTCAGCTCAAGATTTAAAGAGCTGTCCAGTGCGACTGGCTTGGGCAGCCGCAGCTTGGTCTCCATTGCCAATGACGGGATAATAATGGTAGCGCGTCGATCCTGCATCTCTACCACCATCCCTTCACCCTGCCATTTTGGATTACGTTTAAGGTGGATCAGCTTCCAGTGCAGGTTGGAAAAACGCTCCGCCTTGCGCACGCTGCCGGTAGCCGCAGAAGCTGCACCGATGCGTTCTGTAACCTTTTTCAATGGCAGTGGCTCTCGGCCGGAGATGTGCGCTGCCAGTTGCTGATGTACAACGAGGTCGGCATATCGCCGAAGCGGGCTGGTGGCGCGACAATAGAGCTCCAGCCCCAAGCCCGCATGGGCATCCGGACGGCAGACCGTTTGACTGGGTCTTAGTGAGCGGCGGCAGGCGTGCATCGCCGCCAGTCCGTTAGGTGGCGCGGTGATTTCAGAGGCAGCCTGGATGGCAAACGGGATGGGGATCTCATGCTCTTTGGCAAAACGCGCCGCCGCCTCACCAGCCATCAGCATGGCATCGGTGACCATATCACGGCTATCCACTCTGGCCAGCGGCTCAATCACTACCTCACCATCGACAACCCGCACCTGCACCTCCGGCAGATCCAGTTGCAGTGCGCCAGCCACATGACGCCTTGCACGATAGCGTTGCGTCAGCCGCTGCAACTGATCAAAGGGGGCAGTCTGCAACTGCTCATCGGCCTGGGCATAGCTAAGGCGCTTCACCTGCACCCAGCTGCGTACCACTTGAATATCGGTCAGCTCGGCAGCATCCGTCAACCGGAAGCCGAAGGAGAGTGCGGGTGAGGTCTCGGCCAGCCCCAGTCCCAGCTGCTCGGTGACCGCCCATGGCAGCATCTGCACCGTAGTCTCGGGCAGGTAGAGGTTGGCAGATCGCGCCCGCGCCTCCTGATCCAAAGGGGCATCCGGGGCCACCAGCGCCGCTACATCTGCAATATGCACCCAGATCCGATCACCCTCCAGGCTGATGGCGTCATCAGGATCCTGATTGCCTTCATCATCGATGGCAAAGGCCGGGAGGTGGGTCATATCGACCCGCTCCTCATCCGGCAGTGCCGGAACTGCAACCTCCGGGGGCAAGAGCGGCTGATTCAGGCGCTGCGGGTGCGGGTTGAATGTGGCCTCCCAGTAGCCCAGACTGACCAGCAGCCGGTGGGCATTTTCCGGGGTCTGCTGCCGCTCAAGCAGTTGCAGGATGCGGCTGCTTTTGCTCTGCTTGAGCGCAAGCCGCTCCACATCGTGCAGATGGCGGTGGTCTTGCGGGATAATCCTGGCTGCCTTCAGGCGAGCTAGAAATTCAGACCACTCGTGCTGTGCTGCCGCCTTCTCCCGGCGCTCTTTTTGATCCGCTTCGACCTGCCCGGCTGAACGCGCACGAATAGCGGCCGGCTCCCCTTCAAAGTAGAGGCCATCGGCGAGCAGCTGCCAGCTGGCCCATGCCGTTGCCGGGGTAAATTCATCGAAGATCAGCTCGGCCAGCTCAGGCAGATCCGTCTCACCCTCTGCCAGCAGTTCCCAGGCCTCCATCACCTCACCCTCACAGGGTGTTAACTCAGAGAGCCCGGCCATCGGCCCTGGGTGCAGCAACAGAATATCCTTGGGGCGAACGCGCTTCGATTTTCCACCCTCCAGCTCAATCTCGATTTTATCGGCAACGCTGAGAACCCGGGCCGGATGTGTTTTATAGCGCACCAGACTGCCTGGCTTGAAGTTTTCCATCATGGGGGTCTATTCACCGCTTTGCCTTGAAAAAAATTAATGCGATTATAGAGGATCACTCACTACCCCGCCAAAATCATGCACAACGATTGGAAACTATTTCTTGAATCCCATGCCGCCTCTATTACTAACGACGGCTGGGTCAGCTTTGAACAGAGCCAACCCGCTACAGAGAGTGCGCTCTGTGACCTCTCACACCTGGGGCTGATCCGCATTACCGGCAAGGATAGCGTCGATTTTCTACAGGGGCAGTTCACCAATGACATCACTGCACTGACCACGCAGCAGTGCCAGCTCAGTGCCTGCTGCAACCCCAAGGGGCATATATTGGCCAATGGCTGGTTCTTTTATCGTGGTGACGATGAGATGCTCTTTCAACTACCCGGCACAACACTGCCTGCCCTGCTCAAACGGCTCTCCATGTTTGTTTTTCGCGCCGCAGTAAAGCTGACTGATGCCAGCGATGAGCTGATCCGAATCGGGCTTGTGGGGAGCCATGCCAGAGAGCAACTTGGCCAGATCCTGCCCAACCTGCCCACAGCATCACAGCCGGTGGCACAAGCCGGGGATCTCACCATTGTTCAGCTGCCGGGAGGCGTTTCACGCTTTGAGATCATTGGCCCGCAGCCCTCGATTAAGAAAATCTGGGAGGCATTGGCCACCGTTGCAACCCCAACAAACTCCCGCTTCTGGGCGCTGCAGGATATCCGCGCAGGTATCCCCGCCATCTACCCGGCTACGGTTGAGGCCTTTATACCGCAGATGGTCAACATGCAGCTGCTCAATGGCATCAGTTTCAGCAAGGGTTGCTACTGTGGGCAGGAGGTTGTAGCCCGTACACAGCATCGGGGGACACTGAAGCGCCGCATGTATCTGGCTCATATCAACAGAAACCGGCAACCCTCTGCGGGTGATGAGCTATTCTCTCATAGTGCGGCACACGGCAAACCGGCAGGTGTGGTGGTGGATGCCCAGCCTGCCCCGGAAGGGGGCTTTGATGCGCTGGTCATGGTGCAGACCCCCTGCTTTGAAGCTGATGACATCCACCTTAAGGATGCTGCGGGCGAAAAGCTGGAGCTTCGTACACTGCCATACGCTTTCGCTACCGACTGATTGTTACAGAGATAGCCCGGAAACTTCATAAATTTGCACAAAGATGGCGCAAGATACTGGTTTCACTACCCAAAAAGCGGGCACAAGAGGGAAATTTCCGAAAGAGTCCCATATCAGTGATTACGGGCAATTGATAAAATATCTCCTGTGGAATCAATAGACAAATGAGATTGCACATGATTTATAAATTTTCCGGGACAGGGAGCAGTGATAACAATGATCACCAATGAAGCCTTTTTAGCACAACTGCAGGCCGCGATTAAAGATAACAGCATCGTGCTTCCCACCCTGCCCGAGGTTGCCCTTCAGGTGCGCGATGCCGTTGAACGGGATGAGACTACGGCACAGGATATCGCCAACCTGGTGGCGACCGATGCGGCACTCTCAGCCCGTCTTCTGCAGGTTGCCAACAGCCCGCTCTACAGCGGACGAGTCGCTATTGACAGTGTTCAGCTGGCCATCACCCGGCTGGGCATCCGCATGGTCAGAACGCTGGTGGTCAACCTGGCCATGAAGCAGATCTTTCAAGCCACCACCTCAGAGCTGGATCAACGCCTGCGCCAACTGTGGGAAGAGAGTGTCCAGGTAGCTGCACTCAGCCGGGTGCTGGCGCAGCAGACCTCGCATCTGGATCGGGATCAGGCCATGCTGGCCGGCCTGATCCATAACATCGGCTCACTGCCCATCCTCATCATGGCTGAGAATTTTCCAGAGCTGATAGGGAGTGAGGAGCAGCTGGATAACCTGTTGGCCGATCTGGCACCCACCATTGGCCATCAAATCTTACAGGCCTGGAACTTCCCCGGCACGTTGGTGGCAGTACCGACCCACTGCGCCGACCTGAAGTACGATAGCGGCGAGCAGGCTGATTATGTTGATCTGGTGCAGGTGGCAACCCTGGAATGCAATACAGCGGCCGCCAGGAGAGCCAATCCGGCTGAGTGCACATTTGCACCTGCGTATCGCAAGATCGGCCTGAGTCCGGAAGAGCCTGTGATTGAAATTGAGGGCGTTGCCGAGCAGATTGAAGAGGTCGAACAGCTGTTTGTGATTTAGAGCCTTACTCAGCCCGCATGTGAGGAAACAGCAACACATCGCGGATTGATGGCGAGTCGGTAAACAACATCACCAGCCGGTCGATACCTATCCCCTCCCCTGCCGTTGGTGGCAGGCCGTGCTCTAGCGCACGCAGATAGTCTGCATCAAAATGCATCGCCTCGTCGTCACCGGCCGCACGCTCATTTAGCTGCTGCTGGAAACGCTCTGCCTGATCCTCTGCATCATTCAGCTCAGAGAAGCCATTGGCAATCTCACGCCCACCCACAAAGAACTCAAAGCGGTCAGTGACAAAGGGGTTATCATCATTGCGCCGCGCCAGCGGTGAGACCTCAGTTGGGTAGGCAGTGATAAAGGTGGGGTTCATCAGGCGATGCTCGGCCACCTTCTCAAAGATCTCGATCTGTACCTTGCCCAGACCGTAGATCTCTTTCAGTGGTATCTCCAGCTTTTCTGCCACAGCACGCGCACGATCCAGATCATCCAGATCCGCCTCGCTGATATCCGGCCTGTATTTAAGGATCGCCTCTTTTACTGTCATGCGGATAAAAGGGCTGCCAAAGTCATAGCTTTCACCCTGATACTGCACCCTGGTAGTGCCGAGAACCTCTTCCGCCATGCCCCGCAGCATCTCTTCCGTCAGATTCATCAAATCCTGATAATCAGTGTAGGCCTCATAAAACTCCAGCATGGTAAATTCAGGGTTGTGACGGGTTGATAGCCCTTCATTGCGGAAGTTTCGATTGATCTCATAGACCTTCTCAAAACCACCGACCACCAGCCGCTTCAGATAGAGTTCAGGGGCAATGCGCAGAAACAGATCCATATCCAGTGCATTGTGTTTGGTGGTAAAGGGGCGTGCCGCTGCACCACCCGGCACCGCCTGCATCATGGGTGTCTCCACCTCCAGAAAGTCGCGGTCATTCAGAAAATTGCGGATGTACTGCACCATGCGGGTGCGGGTACGAAAGGTCTCCCGGGTCGTCTCATTCATGATGAGATCAACATAACGCTGGCGGTAGCGCTGCTCCTGGTCAGTCAGTCCGTGGTACTTTTCGGGCAGTGGCCGCAGAGATTTGGTCAGCAAGCGGATGCTGTCACAGCGTATCGACAGCTCTCTGGTTTTGGTCTTGAAGACCTGCCCTTCAGCACCCAGAATGTCGCCCACATCCCACGCCTTTTTAAAATCCGGGTAGACTCCTTCAGGCAGATTGTCCCGCTGCACAAAGAGCTGGATACGGCCAGACATATCCTGCAAATGAGCAAAGCTGGCCTTGCCCATCACCCGCCGGCTCATCAGACGCCCGGCAACACAGACCCGAATGCCCAATGCCTCCAGCTCCTCTGGCGTTTTTTCGCTGTACTCTGCCAGCAGCTCACCCGCAACTGTGTTGCGGCGAAAATCATTGGGGAAGGCAACCCCTTTTTCACGCAGCTCCGTCAGTTTGGCGCGGCGCTGTGCAATCAGCTTGTTTTCATCCTGGGTCTGTTCGGTCATAGATCACTCGGTTTTAAACGATTAAAATTACAGCCCGCTCTTCAAGCTGGCTTCAATGAATAGATCCAGTCCGCCATCCAAAACGGCCTGGGTATTGCCGGTCTCCACACCTGTACGCAGATCCTTGATGCGGGACTGATCCAACACGTAGGAGCGGATCTGACTGCCCCAGCCAATATCGGATTTACCCTCTTCCACCGCCTGCTGATCGACGTTGCGTTTCTGGATCTCCAGCTCATAAAGCTTGGCCTTGAGCTGCTTCATCGCAGTAGCCTTGTTCTTGTGCTGGGAGCGGTCATTCTGGCACTGCACCACCGTATTGGTGGGCAGGTGGGTGATGCGCACGGCGGATTCTGTCCGGTTCACATGCTGCCCTCCTGCCCCGCTGGCACGGTAGACATCGATGCGCAGGTCGGCCGGATTGATCTCGATCTCGATATCATCATCGATCTCGGGCGAAACAAAGACCGCAGCAAAGGAGGTGTGGCGGCGGTTGCCAGAGTCAAACGGTGACTTGCGCACCAAGCGGTGTACGCCAATCTCGGTGCGCAGCCAGCCGAAGGCATAATCCCCTTTGAAGTGGATGGTCGCACCTTTGATGCCTGCCACATCACCCGGCGAACACTCGATCAGCTCGGTTTTAAACTCATGCTGTTCACCCCAGCGCAGGTACATGCGCAGCAGCATCTCGGCCCAATCCTGCGCCTCAGTACCACCAGAACCTGCCTGAATATCAAGGAAGGCGCTACAGGGGTCTGTCTCGCCAGAGAACATGCGGCGGAACTCCAGCTCTGAGACCTGCTTTTCGTAGCTGTTCAGGTCATCGACAACGGCGTTGACCGTCTCTTCATCACCCTCTTCAACCGCCATTTCCAGCAGGTCGCGGGCATCGTTCAGCCCAGTGTGCAGCTCTTCCAGCGTCAGCACCACCGCCTCCAGTGCAGCACGTTCCCTGCCCATTGCCTGGGCGCGTTCTGGGTCATTCCAGACCTCGGGGGCTTCCAGCTCCCGCAGAACCTCTGTCAGCTGCTCCTGCTTTTCAGCAAAGTCAAAGATACCCCCTAAGAGACTCGGAGCGCCCCTGTAAATCGCTGATTTTATTGGTGATCTGGTTTAGATCCTGCATGGCTGGCAACCTGAATGAAAACCGCACATCCTACACCACAAACCACAGCCTGGAAAATGATAAACAACCTGAAAACCCCATATTATCTACAGCAGGGATGCGTTTTGGTTATCGAACAGGGCAGGCTAATGGATGCCCCCATTTGTTTTCACATATCATTACATTCTGAACACTGCCTTGTTCAGAGCATTTGATGAGCAACTGTTTTTCACGTTGCCAAACCGCCAAGTCCACCGGAGAAACGTGGAAGTGCTTGGCTACTGAGGAGGATCTGACAACATCAGCACACCTGTTGTGCTGCTTGAATCGATGTAGAAAAACATTGTATTGAGCCCATAATCCCATCCATAAGCCCAGCCCGACGATGATCAGCCCAACAATGACCGCCAACCCAATAATAACCTCTGTATCAAGCGGCGTGATAAAGGGTATTAAGGCTTCAGAGGCCGAGGAAGAGAAACCGAATATAGGCAGCATCAAATAGAACCAGAACATCCAGAGCAACAGGGTCATCAACCGCTGGCTGATTTTACGCAATGGGCCCTGAAGGTGACTGTTTTCAATAATCAATGGATTGATTTGGGTTTCTTCCGCTGTCTTCATGCCAGTACATCCCTTTTGCGAACATCATCCCACTGATGACATTTACCCTATGTTTTTGCTCGGGTACTTATTATACACACAAATTACCAGGGATCTCTTAAGCAATCCTTAAAAAGGGGTGAATTAAAATTCTTAATCCTGCTCAGCTCTTTCTTATTCCTCTATCCGGACTGACCCAGGTGGCTCGCCTGTTTCGGCGCCTGAACAGTGCCTTGGGCACACCCACCACTGCAGTCAGTACATTAAACAGCCAGAATGCCAGGGGATACCAGATCATCCAGTAGTAATATTTACCGATACCTTTTTCATATTGGCTGTCAAGAAAGAGGCCCACCGCAAATTGCAGCAGACAAGTCAGACCCAGAGCTACACCAGGTGCACCTGGCAACATGGGTGGAACCTCGATGCCCTGCAATTGCGGTAGCAGCTGCACCGCCAGCCAGGCCAGTATTAATGCCAGGACGGTGTAAGCCCAGATAACGCTGATGAAGTATTCCATCATCAGCAGCCACATGCGGTGATGACGCCAGCGCCAAACCCGGGGAAGATTTTTGCAAAAGACCTCCATGCCGCCCTGGGCCCAGCGCAGGCGCTGTCGCCAAAGCCCCCTAAAGGTTTCGGGCATAAGTATCCAACAGACTGCATTGGATTCGAAGCGGACATCCCAGTTACGCAGCTGAAGCTTCCAGGTAATATCAATATCTTCGGTAATCGCATCAGTGCTCCAGTAATCTACCTCTTGTAAGGCCGATTTACGGAAGCCTGCAAGCACGCCTGAGATGGTAAAGATAGGGCCAAAGATGCGCTGTGCCCGTTTGATCAGACCCACCATGGCAGAAAATTCGCCTACCTGGATTTTACCCAGGAGGGTGGAGCGCGTACGCACCCTGGGATTGCCGGTTACCGCACCAACCCGCGGCCCGGATAAAAAGTGCTTCATCATCCATGTTGTTGCGTGGGCATCCAACAGGGTATCACCATCAATACAGATGAGAAATTCATTCGGAGAGGCCAAAGCCCCCATGCGCAAGGCCATGGCCTTGCCTTGATTATCATTCAGGTGAACCACCCGCAGTTTGGCATAACGGTTGCTCAGCTGTTCAAGCAACTCAGCTGTTTGATCCGTACTACCATCATTGACGGCAATGATTTCAAAGTGAGGGTATTTTTGGCGATCCAACATTTGAACGGTTTCCGCAATAACGTCCATTTCATTGTGGCAGGGAACAATGAGGGAGACCGGCGGATAGGACGGCAGCTCAGGTGGGTTATTGAAGCCGCCATACCCACCACTTTCCCATTTGGCGTAGTACTGCAGCGCCCCGATCATCCAGACATAGGCCATGCACAGGGGATAAAAATAGACAAAGATCAGTGCAGCTGCAATGTAGTTGGTAATATTCAGCTCCATGCTCAAGGCGCCTGTGGTTTAGTGGCGAGGGAGATGGCGGGGCGAATAATATCCAGATCAGGGTGCCCCCGGATGAAGTCTTCTGGGTAATACCCGAAATTGGCCGCACCATTGCGCAGCAGCAACCTCATGTGGCGAGCCAGAATAGCGGAATCCAACGGCTCACGCTTGCGCCAGTTCACACTTTGTAACTCGAAAACCGTTTTATCCAACGCACCAGGGATAGCAGCGACCTTATCCACCAGCCGGCGTAACCAGCGCTCCGGATCCTTGGCCTTTTCCATATAGGGCATGGCCATCACGGCAGTATAGTCATAATGCTCGAGAAACACCTCCAGGGACTGGGCGAACCAGCTCTCGGCCTGTGGATTCATAACCACTGCGGCATAGAGATTGCGTGCAGTTTTGAGATCCGGGCTATACACCCTGGCTCGCTCTGCCAAGGCCTGGGTCCAGGCTATTAGCTGCTCGGTCTTACGACGGCTCCACAGCTGGAACTGCTCAGGATTGTTGCGGATCTCATCGACACTCTCCCCCAACCCCCAATCCTTATAGGCCGCCAGCGCCCACGGGCTGGCATCCTCAAAATCACTAAGATAGGCGTCGTCATGAAACAACAAGCCCGCAATATGGGCATTCTTAGCAAGATCTTCATAGATGTCGCCCACGAGGCGCAGCGCCTCTTGATTGAAGGGTGAAAGCCGCCGATACCCCCCTTTGCTCGCAGGGCGCGGGGGCATGGCCGCCACCCTGGCCTTGGCCAAAGGATGTTCGGCCGGCAGATCATAGGCCAATACCGGCAACCAGGCATAAACATCGACCCCAACACGGGATTTTAATTGCCAGGAGACACGATTGAACAGATCGGCCCGCATGGGCAGGTGGCGGTTGGGAAAATAGAGGCTATCGGCATTGCCATCACCATCGGGATCGACAAAGGCCTGCAGATACACTGTATTGACCCCGAGTGCTTTGATGCGGTCGAGTAGAAGGCTGAGGTTTTTATTCTGACGCTCGGGGTCAGGATCATAGAGATAGTCGAGATCAACATGGGCGACCCGTACCGGCTCAGGCCCAGGCTTGACCCGGTAGTTGATTGACCAGACAAAATTGGCCAGATTGACATTGTTGCCCAGTAATATACGCCGGACATTATCCAGCCGGAGAAGGCTGTTTTTGCCATCATCCAGGCTCATGGCGATGGGCATGCCCAGTTCACGGGCAATATCGATGGTTACCCGATTGTAAGCACCGTAGGGCCAGACTATGGCTCGGGGTTTGCGGCCTGTCTCATGCTCGATCAGCTGGGCACTGCGTGCCAGATCCTTGCGTATGCGCCCGTGGTAGGCCTCATCATCCTCATAGCTGCTGGTGTCCGGATCATATTCATGAGTCACGGCGGCGGGCCTTGTATTACCCTGGGGGTTGGCGAGCAGCTCATGATGCAGGTCATAGCTATGGGAGGCAATCTCCACCAACCCGGACTCCACCATTTCACGAATCTGCGACCAGGTCAGAAAATATTCCCGGGGCACCGATCTGGCACCATAGGGAACCAGTTCACCCGGAGGTACCTCCAGCCATTTCCCCATCACCGCCAGCACCGCCGGATAGTTGAATAACTTAAGCAGTGGAAAAACCCGCCTGTACATGCCCTGATAGCCATCATCGAAGGTGAGCAGAATGGCCTTTTCCGGCAACGGGCGGCGACCCTCCTGGGCGGCCAGCAGATCATCGATACTGACAACCTGGTAATCATGAGCCTTGAGCCAGGAGAACTGTGTGGCCAGATCTGCCGTGCTCATAGCCAGCGCACTGCCACCCAATTCATAATCATGAGGATCACCAACATCATGATATGACAAGACGATCAGCTCGGCCTGGGCCGGCACGGCCATAAAGACCATCAGAACAAGATACCAATGGCGCATGACCTTCATCAGTTTAAAACCTCGCATAGAGCCTCAGGAAGAAACGGTTCGCAAACTCCGTCACGCCATCGTAGACGGAGCGTAAGCGGCTCAGGCCATAACTAAACCCCAACCGGTCGTTCAGATCCCAATGATGCTCATAGGCCAGTGACCCAACAGTGTCATTGCCGAAGCCCCGCTGGTTGTTGCGGCCAGCACTAATCAATAGCCGCTGACGAAAGGTTTTTTCATAATGGCGATAGGTGAGCCACTCATTGGCCAGGGTAATCTCGGCGGATCTGTCCTGGGATGGATTGAAATAGGGCGCACCGGATTTACTGTTGCGCTGCTGGTAGAGATAGAGCGTGCCATCCAGCTTGTATCGGGGGGAAGTAAACAGCCGCTGGCGCCCATAGAGCGAGAGAATGCGGCGGTCATTGCCATCACTTAACCCCAGATGCTGGAACTCTAACCCCAGGCTTCGACCTTCATGGAAGCGATGCTCCACCCCCAGGGTGGCCGACCAGCCATAGATGCCCTCGCCATGAGCCTGCAGGGGAACGTTATCGGAACGGCTGTCGAGCCCGGCACGAAAGCTCCAGAAATCATCTGCGAACCAGGCCAGTTGCAGGGCCAGGCCGGGGTCTGTGCTGGAGCCGTCGTCCAGCTCTCCGCGCAACTCGATACTGCGGGAGCGGTAATGCAGACCCACGCCCAGGCGGTCGTAATGGACGCTTTTATCGTAGTAGGTCGCCTCGGCATAGTAGCCATGGACAAAGGGGCGCAGGGTTGGAGTCCAGGGGGCGTCATAGAGGTAGGTCTCATAGCCGAGGTCATCACTGCCTTCGGCACTGCCAGAACTTGAACCTCCCAACGCCTGAACCCATAGCTCACGCAGCTGGCGGGTCTGGCGGCGGCGCTCCAGCCTCCTGACCTCCGTGTCATCACCGTATCGCTCAACCAGGGGCACCAGTGCGGCATCAGCCGCCACCAGATCGCCGGTCATTGCCGTGGCCTCCACCAATCCAGTCTGTGCACCCAGATGATTTGGCTCAAGCGTCAACACACTGAGAAATTCATCCAGGGCCAGCCGGGGCCAGCCCCTCCAGAGATAGATATGACCCAGCTCTTTGCGCACGTTGGTGTTGTTGGGTGCCTGCTGGGCAAGGGCAGCAAGGCGCTGCTGCGCCTCCTCCAGATCATCGGCATAGGCTCGTCCCAAGGCTGCTGCGATATCGGCCTGCAGTCGATCCGGGTTCCATTCACGCTGGCTGCCGCCGGGGGGGAGTATCCATTCGGGCTGTCGGGTGGCAAGCCGGTCGATGTGGGACAGGGCCGCATCGAGGTTTCCGCTGTCCGCGTAGGCGTAAAACAAGGACATACCGATATCAATGTCATCCGACCGCCGGGCGAAAGCAGCCTCCAGCAACGGCACAGCCGTCTGCGCCTGATGCAGATAAAGGTGGGCATCCCCGGCTGCCGCCAGGGCGTAGTATGGAATCTCGACACCCTCCAGCTCGAGAGCCTTATGAATGGCCACTGCCTCTTCCATGCGGCGCCGATCCCGGTAGGCCACCATAAGGTCAAGTCGGGCTCGAACCGCAGTGGCAGAGGTCTTGTCAGGGTATTCATTGAGTTGCCGCTGTAACAGCTCAATAGCCCGGTCGGTGCCCCGGTAGCGCTCACCGGGGTCAACGCTATAGAGGCGACCCCAGCGTATGGTCATTGCCGCCAGATCCCCCTCGATAGCCTGGCGATCACTTTCACTCAGAACATCGGGGGTACGCCCGGCCATCTCGGATGCCAGATGAGGCATGCCCAAACGGAGGGCGGTCAATATCCGCCCGCGCCTGGCACCAGGGTGGTTGGACTGAAGTTCCAGAATGCGATCATAGACGCTCAGGGCGGAGGTGAAATCACGCCTTCTCTCCTGAATGTACGCCAGGACCTCCAATGCCGGTACCGGAGCCGGGGTACGTTTGAGCAGCGGCTGCAATATCTCCACCGCCGCCTCGTGATCCCCTTTGTCCGCCAGCGCAAGCGCCAGTCCCAATATGCTTTGCTGGCGCCCCAGCTGTTTTTTCAGTGCGCTACGATAGATTTGGATCGCCGTATCATACTGCCTTTGATTGCGGGCAGATTTCCCAGCCGTATCAGCTACATATGCAGGGGCACGGTCGATATCGATCCTGAGCAGCTGCTCCAGCACCTGCTCATCTCGGCCAGCCCAGCCCAAGACCGTAATATAGTCATAAAGAAACTGGGACTCTCCTGGAAACGCCTTCACCAGGGTCGCCAGACGCCGTAGGGCTTGATCATAATCACCCCCACGCGCCAGCTCGATGAGTTGTTTGTATTCAGCCTCCGAGACCAGTCGGGATAAACTACTGTAGATCTGGCTACAACCTGGACAGTCATAATCCAGCATTAAGGTTCGTTGCGCCTGCGGCGAGCCGGCCAACGGCTGATCACACAGCAGCATCGTAAGGGCAAGAATCAAAGGGTACTGCAATCGATTAAAGCACCCCATTTTATCAATAACGCAACCCCTTAAAATATTCCACCCCACACTAAACCAGGCCGCGAATCCAATAAATGTTCTATCAATTTTATCTCTCTCCCTGTGACTTTTAAGATAAGCCTGTTTTTTTTGGCAGAAAACTCCGTGCAATTGTCCGACCAATCCTCTCTCCAAGCTATGTTACGGCTGACAAAAACGGGCACCTAATCTTTAAAAATGGCTATAAATAATGCTCGGACTAGACATTCACCGGCAAAGGATTGTTTGTTAGGAGGCTGTCCGAGAATAGAGACCGTAGCGAGGAACAGCCATTTTGAGTCAGCTTTTTTGATCAAATGAGGCGAATATAGGCCATATTTAACGAATTTGATCGGGGAATCTCTCCGAAATGGCTGTCCCGCACTTGTGCCCGCTTTTTGGGTAGTAGGTCTTCTATTCTCGGACAGCCTCCTACGCGCAGTAAACGGTTGGGGATTCCACCTTTACTAAAAACACCTGTTAAGCCGATAGGTGAATTTATTGAGATGCTCCTAATACATGTTTTCCTGAAGCCATGGCAACTGCCAAGTGCAAAGGCTTTATAATTGCTAATAAGCACATGCACTAAACAGGCCGCATCGTTGGGGTAATGCTTCCCACTCCCAGATACTGCTGCCCTGGAGACCTTTTCTACAGTAAAGGCACTATCATAATAACCATGAAAGATTATATAGCACTGAGCCTCTTTCTGGCACTTGGTTTTTTTCTGGCGACAATCGCACCCAGCCGGGAGATCGCCTGGGCCTGCGGTATGCTGCTGTTGACCATCTATCTCTTCGGTTTTGAGATTGTGCCGGTCGATGTAGCGGCCATCTGTATCATGGTGCTACTGGGGCTGAGTGGTTTTTTTGCCCCCTGGTTTGGACTGGAGTCCGGCCTGATTCCGGCTGAGCATCTGTTTGATGGCTTCTCCAGCAATGCCGTCATCTCCATCATTGCCGTAATGATCATTGGTGCTGGCCTCGATAGAACCGGGGTTATGAGCATAGTTGCGGCCAAGATTCTCAAGATTGGCGGCAAAACTGAGGAGCGGATCATTCCATTGATCTCAAGCGCCGTCGGCTTCGTCTCCAGTTTTATGCAGAATGTGGGGGCAGCAGCACTCTTTCTGCCGGTTGTCAGCCGCATCTCTGCCCGTACCGGCCTGCCGCTATCTCGCTTGCTGATGCCGATGGGCTTTACCGCTATTCTTGGCGGCACCATGACCATGGTCGGTTCCAGCCCGCTTATCCTGCTCAATGATCTGATCAACTCATCCAATCAGCTGTTGCCTGCTAAACACCAAATGGAGACCTTTGGTCTGTTTGATGTAACCCCTATCGGTATTGCGCTGCTGATTACCGGCATTGGCTACTTTATGTTGATGGGGCGTTTTGTGCTGCCTGATCACAAGAGCACAGGGGTGGAGGCCACTCAAGCCATGGACTACATCACTGAAACCTACGGTGTGAACTATGAGGTCTATGAGGTACTGGTCACACCCGGCAGCCCGATGATCGGTGCCAACCTGGATCATGTGGAGACGACACATCGCATCCGCGTCATTGCGGTCGATAAGGGTGATGGTCTGCGCTTTGGATCGTCTGGCGTTGACCGGGAGCTGGGCATTGAAGCTGGGGCAATCTTGGGTATATTGGGTACTGAATCTGCCGTTCAGGCATTTGTTGAGAGCCACAACCTCAAGATCAAGCCTGACCTGGAGACATTTGCCGAGGCGCTGGTTCCCACAAAGGCAGGGATTGCAGAGGTGGTCATCCCTCCCGGCTCTGCGTTGATCGGGAAATCTGCCCGTGACATCTGGATGCGCAAAACCTATGGCCTGTCACTGCTGGCCATCCATCGCGGCGGCAAGATCATTACCCGCGAGGGGGAAGGCGTGCGGGATACCCCGCTCCAGTCTGGCGACTGTCTAGTCTGCCACACCCACTGGGCAGATCTGGCGCGCCTGGAGTCCAACCGAAACTTTGTCATCGTCACCACAGAGTACCCACATGAAGAGCTGCGACCTCAAAAGGTCGGCTTTGCCCTGGCATTCTTTCTGCTGGCACTGGGGCTTATTCTTTTTACAGAGATCAGACTCTCGATCTGCCTGCTCACCGGGGCAATGGGGATGGTGCTCTCGGGTGTGATGTCGATGGAAGAGGCCTATGACGCCATCAGCTGGAAGACGGTCTTTCTGCTGGCAAGCCTCATTCCACTGGGCATAGCGGTCGAAAGCTCAGGCACGGCAGCCTGGATAGCACAGCAAACCCTGTTGCTGTTTGGTGATCAGCCTGCCATCTGGGCCGTGCAGCTCACCATTGCCATCCTGGCTACCCTCTTCTCTCTGGTGATGTCCAATGTGGGTGCTACCGTGCTACTCGTGCCTCTGGCCATCAATATCGCCATCAATGTAGGCGCAGACCCTGCCCTGTTTGCACTCACCGTGGCGATTGCCACATCCAACTCCTTTCTGATCCCCACCCATCAGGTCAATGCGCTGATCATGGGGCCGGGCAACTACCATGTATCCGACTACATCAAGGCCGGCAGCATGATGACTCTGCTGTTTTTGGCGGTACTGCTGGCCATGATGAATCTCTTCTATTGAACCCAGGATGCTGTCCGAGAATAGATAAGATTGTGATTTATCAAATATCAACCTCTTGTAATTCAATAAGTTAATCTTAACCCATCTTCCGATCAAAACCACTGCAAGTCATTGATACTCACCTCACGCCAAAAATAATAGCTATAAATAACAATGCGTTAGAGCTTCGCCTCGAAATGTAGTGCCATAATCGCGCTTTCATGCCTTACCGCACCTATCGCCTGGTGGAGAGCGAACGGGTCAATGGGCAGGTAAAACAACGCACCCTGCTGAATCTTGGTCGCCATTTTGACCTGCTCAAAGCGCACTGGCATGATCTGGCCTCACGTATTGAACAGCTCCTCAGCGGCCAGACCTCACTCCTATCAACCGAACTCCCTGCTGAACTTGAAACACTGGCGCTGCGCTACCAGGCACTTATTTTGGCTCGTTGTTGTGAGCAGGAAAAAACCGCAGAGGACTTTCAATCCGTTGATATTGACAGCCTGGAACTGGTGCGCCCGCGCCGTGTTGGCATAGAACAGCTGGCACTCCATGCCGTGAAGCAAGTTGGCCTGCGCGACAAGCTGGTGGAGCTTGGCTTTAACCGCCATCAACTCTCAGCGGCATTGGGTAATATTATTGCCTACAGGGACGTAGGTAAGGCGCGTGAGCAGGAGCGGAAGCTTTGCCCGTATGGCCTTCCCCGCGAGTGAGCGAGCCACGCATGGCTGGCTGCAACAACGCAGTGGCCTGGGTGAGCTGATGGGCTATGATTTTCGTCTCTATCAAGCCTCTGACCAGCTCTGGCGGCATAAAGAGGTGCTGGAACAGCACCTCTATGATCAAGAGCGATCGCTCTTCAACCTTTTGTTAGTTTACCCCAAAGGGTAGCGCCCCCTTTACCTACCCTTTACCTGCCTTCGTCATCATATGACATGTTGTAGGCACTATGCAAAACACAAATGATGGGGATCCTTATTCTTTAGTTACGGTAGATAAACCTTAAAAAGGTGCTACTATAAAGGCTGTAGTAATACATAGCGAGGATCAGTAATGCAACAATCTTCCGTAACCATCAAAGGACAAGTAACCATCCCAGCATCTATTCGGAGGAAATTAGGATTGCGTCGAGGAGATAAAGTCATTTTTATGGAGGAAGACAACAAGATTTATTTACAGCCTATGCAGGATAAAGTGGAGGCGGCATTCGGGCTCATAACCCCCTCTAAAAGCGCAACACTTGAGGATATGGATGAGGCAGTAAAAAAACGAGCTGGTCGATGCTAGCCGTCGATACCAATGTACTTATCAGGGCGCTGGTGGACGACCCGGGTCAACCCGCTCAGGTCGAGGCTGCTAAAGCGTTAATAAAAAAAGCCGGAGAGGTTTTTATCCCTCAGATTGTCCAGGTTGAAACAGTTTGGGTGCTTGAAGCAGTCTATAGTCTGAAACGCAATGATATTGTGAGGGTTATCGACACTATGGCCCTAAACAGCGCTTACCATATTGAACACGAACATCTTTTTGTTAACGCGCTTGCCATGTTTCGTAAGAACAAAGCTGATTTTGCCGATTATCTTATCCTTGCTGCTGCCCAAAATGAAGATATTGCTCTGGCCACGTTTGATAAACGGCTCTCCAAGTCACCTGGAGTAAAATTGATTGAGACAGGATAGCAACACAATTATGTTCTTAAGGAACGAAGCAGTGAGTGTCCTAAATCACCAATTGAGAACAAGTATGGTTTAACACTTACATTTTGCAAAATAGGATTGCCCCCGATGATTACTCAATATGAAATGTCCTATGTCAAGGGCTGACCCCCAAGGCTAATTTGTTCTAACCGTAACTTGTTGATTATATTCAACCCAACAGTTTTACTATTTTTTTATTATCAAAGACTTAGAGATAGAACCGATATTCGAGACGAACTTTCTGCCGTGCTCCTACGGCTTCCGTCCCGAACGCGATGCGCCGATGGCAATTCGCGAAATTCAACGGATCATCACCTTCAAAGGGCGCACGGTAGTCATAGATGCGGACATCCGTAGCTACTTCGACCGCATCCCGCAAAAGCCACTGATGAATCTAGTCAAGCGCCGGATAACCCCCTGTGTCAGGATAGTTGTCGCCTCTAATTTTCAGTTAGAGGAATCTAGAAATGAGAAGAAACTTCACAAAATCATTTAAAATACAGGCCGTAGAAAAGGCGCTTAGTCGAAGTGAAGAGACAACGGTAGGCGATATTGCCCGCTCGTTCGCTGCCAGCCATGGAGAGTGAAACGAAGGCTGGTAGTCCGCAGTAGGCGTAGGCCGCTCGTAGCATACCCGTCGTGCCTTGCGCCAGAGGGGATGCAGCGTAGGCATCCGAAACGCCGTCTAGCC
>JAKISI010000023.1 GCA_021648685.1 Candidatus Polarisedimenticolaceae bacterium | reverse complement strand
TTGTACCGAAGCTCGCGGATCTTGGACGATATATCGCATCAGAAGCGACATTTTACCGCATTCTGAATGATAACGACCAACTGAAACACCGA
Organism: Candidatus Polarisedimenticolaceae bacterium; assembly: GCA_021648685.1. Lineage (GTDB taxonomy): Bacteria > Pseudomonadota > Gammaproteobacteria > Chromatiales > Chromatiaceae > WFXD01. The sequence goes on along the minus strand of JAKISI010000023.1, from coordinate 47,391 downwards.
GGCAAAAGCAAGCCTGCAAAAAAAGTGACCAAGCCGCGCGCATTGACAGCAACCGCAGCGAATCAAATATACACTTGGGATATCACCTATTTACCGACGCAAGTTAAAGGGGTTTTCCTCTACTTATATCTTGTTTTGGATATTTATAGCCGCAAAATTGTGGGTTGGCAGGTGCACAGTGAAGAGTTAAGCCTGCTTGCAGCTGATTTGATGACAGATATATGTCAACGTGAAGGGATAGCGCGTAATCAGGTTACATTACATTCAGATAATGGCAGCCCAATGAAGGGCGCGACGATGTTAGCGACATTACAAGAGTTAGGCATAGTCCCTTCATTTAGTCGCCCATCGGTCAGCAATGACAACCCTTACTCTGAATCTGTTTTTCGGACATTAAAATACCGCCCTGAGTACCCAGAGAAGCCATTTGTAGACATTTGTGCTGCGCGAGACTGGGTGAGCGGCTTTGTCCATTGGTACAACCATGAACACCGACACAGCGGGATCAAATTCGTCACCCCAGAGCAACGCCATACGGGTGAAGAGATACAAATACTGTCCAAGCGAAAACAGGTCTATGAAAAGGCCAGATCTCAAAATCCAAGTCGTTGGACAGGCGAGACCAGAAACTGGGATCGAATAGATAAGGTTTATCTTAATCCCGAGAAAGGTAAGTCAGAGGTTGATAAAAATAAGGCGGCATAAATTTAAACTTTAGGCGACAACTCTCTTGAAAAACACCGCAGCCCAACTCAAAGATCTGTTTGCCACAAGCAGGCATGCCCTGCTTGTCTAGCAACTGGAGTACCCTCGGCAGCAGATAACCATGGGCATTATTCAGAACCGAATCTGAATAGACGTACCCAGATATATCAAGTTGAGTCATCTTTATGTTCCTTATTGACACACCATACGCGGGGCTTAACAAATTTTGCCGGGTTACCCGCTGCCACAACCCACGGCTCGACATCTTGAAAGACACTGGACCGAGCCAAGACCACTGCACCTTCACCAACACTCACACCTGGAGCCACAAACACATCAGCGGTAATCCACGCCCGATCACCTATCGAGATAGGAGCAGTTACCAAGGGCATGGCAGGGTCGGTATAGTCATGGCTGGCAGTGCATAAAAAGCTATACTGGCTGACTGTTGCATGAGCGCCAATCCTTATCTTATCCACACAGTAACAGTCTACCTGCTCACTCAAGCAGCTATGGTCGCCCATCTCCAGATTCCACGGTGCCCAGATTCTAGCTGAAGGATAAGGGTGTACGGCTTTGCCAAGTTTTGCACCGAACAGGCGCAGGAGAAAACAGCGCCAAGGGTGCAACAATCGCGGGGTTGGACGATACAGAATCAGCCAGACAATATTCCACAGGGTTCGCATCAATTTATTACGTAGCGAGAGAGGCTGGGCAGAGATAAGACCCCCACCCCTGCCTGGCCGAATAATATCAATCATACTGCTGCATCCAATTGACCACCCCGCTTCACTTTTAAGAATACAAATAACCCAGATTGCACGTTCCTTAGCTTTCCAGTACACAAGATGGCTTCAGGCTGTCACCTGAAATCCAATCATAAACCTGGCACATTTCAGCACCAACACGATCCCAGGTAAATCGTTCCTGGACTAATTGCTGTCCACGCAAACCCATATCCTTTAACTCATCTTCGCTCATAGAAAATAACAGAAGCAAAGCCCTCATAATGGAAGCAGTTTCTGGTTCTATTCTAATGGCAGCCTCATGGGCAAAGCCTTCAGGGAGATTACATTGTTCTGTCATAATGACCGGCATGCCAGATGCCCAAGCCTCCAAGGGAGCCATAGGCAAACCTTCGCTCAGAGATGGCAGCACAAAAGCATCTGCAAAATCCAAAGCAGCCTGCTTTTCAGACCCAAAAAGAGGGCCGGTAAACAACACTTGGGCGGTAGCATTTAACTCATCCGTTAGCGACCTTAGTACCGCCTCATACCCACCACCATCATCCCAACCCGTAACTACAAGCCGCCAATCGTGACTAAGGCAATTATCTGCTTTGCATGCAAGAGACCATGCTTTTATAAGCTGCTCAATGCCTTTCTTCGGATGTAACCGCCCAAGAAATAACAATACTTTAGAGCCAACAGGCAACCGCCCTTCCCAAGGAGAAAAGGCCGCACGTTTGCCAAATGGAAGATCAATTCCATTAGGGATTACACATATTGGATTATGCAACCCGAATGCACGATATGACATTGCTTCTGATTCACAAAGCGCGTGCAAACAGGCGGCACCCTTGAGATGAGACACCTCATACAACCAACCTGCCATTTGTTTTTTCCACTTGCTATTTTGCAAGGCCCAAGTATCCAGCATGCCATGAGCTGAAATAAGGTATGGTCTACCACAACGTTGCGCCCATTGATAAGATGCTACTGAAGGGTACATCCAGACACCATGGGTATGGAGCAGATCCAACTTTTCTGCTTCCATAGCAGGTAGCATATCCGGCGCATAACCTATAGCTGAACTCCCCCAGACATCAAATAGATGAGGCTTTATCACCTTCCAGTTATCTGCATCCTTATCGCTACAGGCATCCCGCAGGCTGAAGGTCTGTAGGTTAATTTTATCGCTGCAATTAACTGCTTTGGCCAACCCACAGACAGCTCCAAACAAACCGCCAGCTTGACGCGAAACAGAAGCCGTAACATATCCAACTTTTAGCTGATGCATCTTTTCAATCACAGCTGCATACCTTAGCGTCTTATTAGCAGATCCAATAACGCCCTGTCATAAAACCGCATCGGCAATTGTGGCGATGTTAAAGCCGTCTCTACCGCCTTCCAAAGGCCTTCTGCAAAAGTCTCTGGCGTCCAACTGTTGATGATATTTAGACTCTCCTTCCCCATGGTTTTTTTCATGCTTTCATTCCCCGATAACTTGCACATCAAACCTGCAAGAGCATCCACATCATAGGGATCAAAGGTAAACCCGTTGCAAGCCTCTTTAACCAGATCCACCGCACAACCACAACGCTCTGAGACAATAACCGGCAGACCGCAAGCCATGGCTTCATTGACAACCAAACCCCACTGCTCAGTTGTGCTGGCCTGAATATATGCATCCGCAAGACCATAATAGACAGGAAGCTCATGGTACTGCTTAAACCCAGGAAAGATAACAGACTGCTCAAGCCCCAGCTCTTGGCAGCACCGAAAATAATCATCTCTAAGCGGGCCATCCCCAAGAAGCATTAGCCCCCAGGCATCAGAACTAGTCCGCTGGCGATAGATAGAGTAAGCTTTTAAAAGGCGCGGAATATTTTTTTTTTCAATAAAGCGACAGGTGGTCATAAAGTAATGCTGTGGAAGTGACAACTCGCTTCTTAAACGCTTTGCGTCTCGCCTTGCTTTTTCTGCTCCAGCGGTAAAACATACATTATCTACAACATCATATCCTGTAAATACCCGCTCTTTAGACATGCCAAGATTTGTTAGATAACTCACATGAGGTGTCCCACCCACTAGAGCAGCCCCACAAAACCGCAGCACCCTTCTCTTGATTATCTCTTTCCATGCAATTCTAACTTCATCCTGCTCCGTACTTGCAGATAACATGACCACTGGCCGTTTATTGTCAACTGCCCACTGAATTGCAGATAGCGCCCAACCCGCCGACCAACCAGCAACCACCAAAACAGTGGGGTTTTGTTTTGTCAAAGTACGCCAAAGCTGATCGCGAACAATCAAAGGCGGTTCAAAGTCCACATCCTTGCCAAGAAATACTGTAACTCGTTGAAAGCCATCTACACCCTCCAATAAATCCCAAGCATAGGTTTTATCGTTACCTGACAGCTCAATTGCCACCAGTTGCCCATGCTGCACAGCAGCAGCAAGTCTCGCCCTGTGGTATGGGCCAATTCTGTGAAATAAAACTGCAATCTTCATCTTAGCCTGCCTTCTTGCACACTGACCAGACAGCAGGTACATCACAGCCCACTATCTCAAGTTGCACCATATTTATGCTCACTTTATATTTAATTCTTTGCCCCTTTGGGTACCAACACATGGCATAGGGAAACATACCCACCTTATGAGGCATGAGCTTATATAACCTCTTCACTTGCTTTTTTATTCTTGAAGCTTTTCTTCTGCATGTACATAACCACCATAAGTATCACATAGCCATATAATAAAGGACGACTCATTGCTCTTAGCGAACTGTGTAACCCAATCACGCATGATGAAAGCACCAATAACAGCCCAACCATTCCCATCATATCGCGCCTTGCATTTGCTTGTTTTTCAAACCAAGCCAGGATACTACCAATAAATAAATACAGAACACTTCCATAGTACCCAAGAGCATAGTAGATCTCTGCCAGTGCAGGGGTTGTAATCCCAGTATGTCCATATGTACCCATAATTTTTGACAGCCCACTTCCTATTTCATATAAAGGAAAAAATTCAGATGGTAGTGGATTTTGATTCCATAAAAGGCGTGCCCCGTACACCAATTCATCAGGCTCATCAATCTCCTTTGATAGAGCCTTACGGGTGAATGGAGCCATAGCATCAAGCGAGTTTTTTATAGGAGCAGTTCGGCTAGAATCACTTGTGTCCTCAAACAGATGTTTTTCTGCTGCGGCAATAAAATTACCCAGCCCAGGGCTAGTTCCTCCTCTCTGGGTATAGCCAACAGAACCCAAAAACGAAGCTATAACAATGGCAATAACAGCGATGCCAATTCCTCGTTTTCCTTTCAAACGTAGTGCAACGAAAGACATAATCACAAAAGCCATTCCAGAACCACGGCTAAACCCATGCATTACACTAAAAGACGCCACAAACAAAAACATCCACCCCAGCAGCTGCGCACCAATCTGTTTTCTTTGAAGTATGTAAATGGACGCTGCAACACCAAGAACAATTTGCAATGGCGTACTCAGCACGTTTGAGATATGGGCAAGCTTACCGTATATGTCTCTTGCTAGAAACTGACCCTCACCCCTACCATACGAGGACACCCATACTTCTTCTATTCCCCCAACTCTGATTATAAATGCTATTCCACATAAAATCGCAAGCATAGACAAAAATGATGTTGGAATATGCGTTAGCTTAAATCCCACACCACGGCCATGTTCGGCTGTATAAAAACCCTCGTTATAAGTATGCTGATAGCCAATCATCAATGCCACCATGCATAAAGAAGAAAAAAACAAACCATCATCTATGAATAGAGGAACCAGTAGAAAATTATCCCATGCTGAGCCTGTAATATACGAAACCCATGGAGATAGGTGATATCCAATCCAGATAAATATTACACCTACAAAGCGAAGAGATAAAAGCTCAGTAATACCTTTAATAGCTGCTATGCCAATTATAAACGCAATTGGAATAACGCCTATTAGCAATAATATAAATGTGTCTTCAGTTGGCCAGTACATAACAATTAAATATAGGTCATGTGCTTAATGCCAGTTCGCAAACTAATTGCTTTAGGTCAGCACGATAGCGACCCAACCCAGCACATTCGCGGCTTTTTTCAGTAGCAGCTTGGTGCCGAGCCAGTAATAGCCTATCGTTAATATAGCGAGCAATAGCATCAGCCAAGGCATCTGGATTTCGGATAGGCACTATAAAGCCGTTTACACCATCTTGTACGATAGAGCCGGCATTAGGAGTTGCAATAACTGGCACTCCCGACATTAAAGATTCATAGGTTGCTGTTGCGGAACCTTCAACGATTGAAGGCAGCACAAACACATCTGCCCAATGAAAGAGCTGCTGCATCTGCGTGCGCGGAACGCGCCCAAGAAATTGCACATTGTTTCCTGCCTGTTTCAATCTCTTGGGATCCAGTGCAATACCCCCTGCAATCTGCACCTCTACCTCCCCAGGCTTGAACTGTTGGAGCGCTTGAAGAAGATCTGGAATACCCTTGCGCAAACCCACATGACCCGCAAATAAAATTCTGAGTGGCCGATTACTTGCTATAGGGACTCCTTGAGCCATCGGTTGAAAGCGGCTGGTGTCAACACCATAAGGCACCACACAAACTTTCTCCTCTGGCACACCACATTTAATTAACCCGCTTTGCACGAACTCCGAGCCTGCAACAATACAATCTGCCATAGCCCATTCTTGCTCTTCCCGCATACTCATGGGTGAATCCATTTCAGGGATAATTAAGCCAGGCTCCCAACCAGGCCAGCGCTCAGTTTCTTCACGGAGTAGTTGTGTTTCCAGGTGTTTGGGAAGAATAGTCTGCTCCATAACGCAGAGAATATTCTGTTTTTTTGCAGCCTGAAAAAGCTCCAATACAGCTCCGTTAAACCCCCATATCATATTTGTATCAGCAAGCCCAGTGGCTAAAATATGGTGATTAAAACGTTTAGCCGCATTCAAACAGATAGCTTCTCTCTGTGAACTGGTCTGCACCCGAGATAAAGCCCACGCATACCACAAGCCAAAGCGTTCAAAGCTCCAAACCTTTTCAGGTGGCAGCACTGAATCACACCGCCCAAGCCAACGCTGAACAGCATTTGGTCGCACTGCTGATGGCATTGTCTCTAGCGCCATTTTTAACCACGGTTTATTGCCAAGATAGCTGTCCGTATAGAAGCGTTTCAGCAACCCTGCTTCGTGCAAAAGCCGAGGCACAGCATAGTGCCTGCGAGCACCGAGCATAGCAACAGTGATGCGTGGTAGCATACTTCTCATCAGCCTCTCCAATTAACAGATGTCGCCAAGTGTCTGTAAGACCCATTAGAACGGTTCATGGATGGCTCCACAAAACCAGCATCTCACTGGCATTCAACGTACCGATCCATGTGGTTTCATGATCCCAATACTTCAAGCCCTCAATATCTTCAGAGCAACAGGCTCCAATAGCCAAGGTCGGCTCTGGCAAGATTTTACGGATAAAGTTTTCATTCAGCATAACAGGGTGAACCCTGCCCCAAAGGCGATGGAATGCAGCTGGATCAGCCCGCTGAAATGCATTTGAACCGTTGGGGAAAAATGCAATAAGCCAGCCACCTGGTGACACAATCTCTAATTGTTGGCGAAGTGCCAAAGCGGGGTCTGGAGTATGTTCAAGCACATGGGATGAGAACACGACATCAAAGGGCGCTCTATCTTCAATTTTTGACCAATCAGTGAATACCTCAACGCCAAGGTTCTTGCTATAGCTCGCCCGTGGATTAGAGAGTTCATAACCAGTTGCTGAAAACCCGGCCTGTTGAAACTGCCAAACGCCATAGCCCCAATTTGCACCAAAATCAAGAATTCGCGCGCCAGACGGCACCGTAAGAACTTTTAACAACTGGATAACATGAGAGAAGTCTTTAGCTGACCCCCGGAAACCGGATGCAATCAAACGTTCCAGGGCTGCGGCATCTGGTAAGTCCGTGGTCAATCCTGCCTGCTGATAGCAGCGCTGATAAAAAAGCGCCATCTCTTCTGGGGTTTCATAGGGCCATCGATACAACAATTCACAACCATTGCAACATAACAAGTCATGGAAGCCTTTACGATCCACCCGCCGACACTCCTGGGAGCCACAGCTCGGGCAACTGCGTTTTTGGCTGCCACGCCGAAGGAGGCCACTCAGTCCATACCGGAGTTTTTGCCAATCCATCAAGAGATCTCTCCATGATTCACCATACGGGCAGTATGATTGGTTACTGGAGGCAGTCTTGACCCAATCAATACCAAACCAAAAGATAATGCGCCAAGTATTCCGTATGCCATCAGAAAGGCAATTGCCAGCCCTTTTACCTCGAGGGTCGGGGTAAGCCATAATGCTACAGTGAGGATGGTTATACCCCAAATCAGATTAATGCCAAAAACCCACCAAGCCCGATTCATACCAAGCAATGCACCTGATGCAATCTTTGCAAGCGCATGGAGCGGTGCAGCAGCCAGTAAAAGTACCAATACCATCTCTCCTTCAATAAAGCCTGAGCCGTAGAGGCTCATAATCCATGGGCTTAAAAATGCAGCAAGCAGAACGGGGGGCAGAGATATGGCAAGCACCAGACCACAAATCCCAAAAACAACCTGGCGAAACCTCTCTCTTCTACCGGCCTCCCACTCCTGCACAAGCACCGGAATACTTACCGACATAAGAACCATCGGGATGAATACCATCGGGCCGTGCCATTGATATGCCGCATTGTATATGCCCAGCTCGGCATAACCATTTGGGGTGCGAGCTACCAGTGTCATGCAAAGCCAGAGTACGGGGGTCGCTACCATATTGGCTAGCAAGCCAGGCAGACTGTAACCACTCAGAATGCGCCAATCAGCCCAGCAACCTTTGTAGCTAACGGTAATGCTCTGGGTTCTCAGCTCATTCATCAGTAGATTGTGGCCAACTAACCCAGCCACAATAGCGCCCAGAGCCAACCCAAACAGTGCGCCTTCAACACCCATAAAGCGAGCCAGCAGCACCATAGCCATCACAGCCACCACGCTGTCAAGGATATTGAGTTTGGCAATAAGGTCAAATTTTTCCAGCCCGGCAAGTACACCACTCTGAATGCCTCGAAATGCTGTAACCCCCATAAGCAGTGCTCCCCAGATCAGGGCGGTTTGCAGATGCGGGGCTTTAAGTACTGTATGGGCAATTAGACCGGAAGCGGCAACAAGTACTCCAACCGCAAAAAGAACTGCACCGACAGAGACAGATGTAACCAATGCAATCACACGGCCAGCTCGAGTCGGATCAGCTACAGCATACTGTGCCACGAAACGTGTAGCCGTCCCGCCAAGCCCCAGCCCTGCCATAAGACCCACAACGCCAAGGGTTGCCTGGATTAAGCCAAACTCACCAAACGGTGCCTGCCCAAGCAGACGGGCAACCAGAACCATCGCCACTAACACCAGCAGTCGTGATGTCGCTGAGCCAAACAAGCTCCATAGTGAACCACGGGCAAGTCGCTTTGCAATCGACGATGCTGCTAGCCGATGATAGAGAGGCGCAGGAAGAAGCGCCTGTGCTAAGGAGTTCAGACTCATGCTGGAAGCACGTCAGAATGCACTGAAGTCTGCTCTTTTTTTTCTGCACATTAGTGTCCGCGGCTCCTTTTGCTTTTCATAAATGAACAGGATATGCCAAGCCCCATCAAGCACCAAAAAATAGCTGCATTCGCTGGAATCTGAAAATTAAAATCTACCCAGGCGTGAATAAGCAGGGACAATGTACCCACAACAACCCCAAACAGGATGCCCCTCAGTTGTGCATTACGCCGCAGGCTAAGGCATTTGATAATGCGCCAATACATAAGCAAGATAGCTAAACCCAGCAGCAAGAAACCAACCAATCCCTGTTCAGAAAGCAGCTCAAGGTAATCATTATGCGCATGGTCATATACTGATCGCCCCAATTCGTTTTTTTTATAGAGGGTAAATATCCACTCATAGGTGCCAGTACCGGTGCCAAACAGGGGGTAATCGGCAATAAGCGGATAGGTGGCCTCTCTAATCAATCCCCGATCACTATCCAACCCTGCACTCTCCAGCTTACTGATAAAGCCACCCACCCCAAACCAGCCTACCGCCAAAATAACCAGTGGCAGAATAACCCTGCCAACCCGCATCTGAGGCACATCCACTGGCCGTGCAAAGTGGAACAGCATCAATCCCAATATTAGTGCAATCAGCAATGAGGCAACTCCTCCACGGGATGAAGAAAGGAATGTGCCTGCAAGCATGATCACAGCAAAGAGATACAACAGGGCTTCCCGCGAAAGCATAAATTCCAGCGCCCCACGCAGCCTGGCCTTAAGGTTGGGGTAGAACCGCTGCTGTTGGTGTCCTGCCATAATTAGCCCCAGAGCCATGGGCAGACACAGCTCCATCAACCCGGCAAAGTGGTTAGGGTTAATGTAGGTGCCACTTATAGCTTGCTCCCACCAGGACGCTGGTTGAAAGAACCCAAATTTTCCCTGGGTAAAGTAATTGGTTATTCCAAAAAAGGCATTGGCAGTCCCTACATACACCAGCACCATGGCCATCTGTTGTATGCGCAGACGGCTATTCACCAAAACAACCACCAGTATAAATAAAGTTACATACGCAATGTTCTTTAACATGGCCTGCAATGTTTCACCCACACCTAAACTTATGCGTAATGATTCTGCAAAATTTTCTCCATAGAGATAATAATGCAGTTCAACAGTTGCAGGACTTATTGCTTTTAAAATGGCTATTGGCATCAGCTGAACCCACTGAAAAAGAAGCCAGGCAATCAGGAGTCCAAGAGGGATCTTTAGTTTTTTTAATATGGCGAACCGCGGAGTTTGCCATATGAGATGCACAACAATCAGACAGGCTGCAATGATAAAAATCAGCAGTTCCATCAGTGCCCATGACCAGCTGCGGTTACTGCCTAATGGAATAGGCAACCATGCAATAACAACAAGTAACATCCAGAACAAGATTACATTGCTTCTATTGGGCAGATGATTACTTGGCATTGTTACAATCTATCGCTTTCTACTACTAATGTACTTTCGTTTAGCTAACATTTTATTAAGTAGCTCTTGATCTTCATCACTAACCAACAGGTTCCCCAGCTCTTTTTCCAGACGAAAATCAGCAATAGCCTTAACAACCACATAAGAGCGCACGTTTAAGATGCTCTCAAGAATATTTTTCAAACGCACACGCAAGTCATCATCTGCATGCTTCCATTGAGAGAGACCTAACCAGACTACTCTTTGCTGGACATCGCTCTCAAGCGGTGCCAATACCGCAGCTTTCTCCAAAGCATCCATTCCACCCGAATAGAGCTGCTGGTTTAAAACCAAGCTATTGGCAAGATTTATCCATGCTAACCCCCACGAAGGCCTTAGTGATATTGCCTCTCTAAAATACCCAATTGCCACTTCACGGCGGCTCTGTGCTTCTTTACTCCACAATGGATGCTGCGATGCCAGCCACTCAGCAAATCGACCTTGATCAAATGCAATATCTGCATTTTTACTGTTCAGTGATTGCGCTCTTTCCAGCAGTTTGCCAAGTCGATCCAGCTCTTCATCAGCTGGCATTACCTGCCCTGTTTTCCAGCGATCCATCACATTGCGTGGTTCTGCAACCAGAACCTCTGCCCATCCCCAGCGGGCAGCCCAGACGGCAAGCATGAGCATTAAGGCGAGCAGCAACAGGTGAACAGCCCAAGCTGTAAAGCCTAATGTTTTATTGTGCTGTTTTTTTGTATGGGATGCAGTCATGACTAAAGATAGCTTTGCTTTCCCAAGTCAGGCTAAAAAAGATACGTTATTTATGGCAGATAGCAGATGAGTCATAAAATCATCTGCACAATTATTTAGCCAATGCCTAATAAAGAGCGCGGATTATCATCAACCAGAACTCTGGCTGCCTGCTCTCCAATGATCTCTGCTGCTGCCTTGTAGCCCGTACTTAGATCCGGGGGGCGATAGGCCAGATTATGACAATCTGTCGCCAGTAGTGTTATCTTCTCCGCCCGTAACAACTCAACAGCAATCTGGTGTGCTTCTGCTCCAAATCCACCGGCAAGGCTCTTTGCTGTAACTTGAACCAGGCAGCCTGCATCAAGAAACGGTTCTAGCTTACGAATATCTCGCTGCAGCTCTTGGTTCCGCTCTGGATGCGCAATCATGGGCAGAGCATCATGCTTTAATAACCACTGGATCAGATGAATGGAGCCAGCCGGTATCTGGTTGTGTGGAAATTCCATCAGAAAGACTCGCCGCCCCTCCCACGTCCCCAGCCATGGCACAGCATCAGATTGCACCATAGCCATGATTTCCTGGCCAATCCTGAGTTCTGCGGCGAGTCTCAACTCGATATCAATGCCCTGCTCTTGAACAGCTTGCTTTAAGGGAATCAACTGGTCATTTAGTGAGGAGAGACTGTTGTTGTAGACCCCCGGCTGGATATGCGGGGTTAAGACCTGTGTGCTCACCCCATCTTCAACAGCCATCGCCAGCATTTGCAGCGCTTGCTCATAATCCCGAGCACCGTCATCAACCCCAGGCAATATGTGGCTGTGCATGTCAATCATGGCAAGGCAGAGACCTGCAACTGCACGTTAGGGCGCAGGGCAACTATAAGGGAGCGCCTGACATTAGCCTTCATCATAGCCGTAATAACCTGAATCATAGTGGTAATAATGGCTGCCATAGTGTGCCATCCGCGCTGTATCAGCCTTGCTTAACACCGCACCAAGCGGCTGTATATGTGCTGCCCTGAGACGCCGTAGTGCATCAGCGGCCATTTGGTGCGTAGTAGATTCAGACCGCACCGCCAGGATAACGCCATCCACCACGCGCGATACGATAATGGCATCACTAACAGGAAGCACGGGGGGAGCATCGATCACAATATGCTCAAACTGGCCGCGCAACGCCTCTAGGATTTTGGCAAAGGATTTAGAGGAGAGGAACTCCAGTGGATTCGGTGGCAATGTACCTGCACCAATCACAAACAGCCCGGCATTCTCTGCATCCTGATAGATACAATCTGCCAGGGTCTCTTGACCTGATACAAGATTGGTCAAGCCATGCTTCTGCTCGCTGGGGAAGATACCGCCAAAACGAGGTTTACGCAGATCGCACTCGATCAGCAGGGTACGCCCAAGGTTGCTAAACGCCAGAGCCAGGTTAGTGGAGAGGGTTGTTTTTCCCTCACTTGCTGTAGCAGAGGTCACCAGCAGCACCTTTGGCGGCTTGTCAATATTGGAAAAGAGCACACCGGTGCGAATGTGGTTTATCGACTCTGTAAAGGGAGATCGAGGTGCCACACTGACATAACGCTCTACCGACTCAGACCGTTTGATCTTTTTCAATAGCGGTGTCAAACCAAGCACTGGCAACCCCAGCTGGTTTTCCAAACCCTCCAATGTTTTGAAGGTGTTATCCAGACGCTCCCGAAGCACTGCAAATGCAACACCCAGCATCAAACCGATGACCACAGAGATAATGATCATTCTGGGCTTGTTTGGTTTTATCGGAGCCATGGGAACAATGGCGCGGTCTATAATCCGTACATTGGAGATATCATAATCACCCACCACATCCTCTTCTTTAAACCGGCTGAGAAAGGTTTCATAGAGCTGACGATTGTTCTCTACCTCTCGTTCAAGCTTGGCCAGAGCAAAGCCTTTGCCCCGAACATCCCCTATCTCGCGCTTCTGCCTTTGGATCATGGCATTGATCTTGCGCTCTTGAGAGGCTGCAACCTCGTACTCTTTTCGGATGCTGTCGACAACCTTATTAATCGCGGACTTTAATGCCTTATTCGCCTGCTTAAGGTCAGATTTAGCTGCAATCATCTTGGGATGCTTGTCACCATATCGCTCAGAATATTCAGATACCCGGCGTTTCATCTCAGACTGTTTGCTCTTCAGATTAAGCACCAGTGAGCTGCTAAGCACTGATACCAGGGAGTCGTAGCCACCCCCTTCTTTCTTGATTTTTCGCACCTGGTTGTAGCGGATCTCTGCCTCAGATCTGGCAGTTTGAGCCCTGATCTGTTCCGCAGTCAGACTGGCGAGTTTGGCGCTAATAAGCTGCTGACGGCTGCCGGTATCAACCATACCTGTGCTTTTTTGGTAGGCTTCCAGTGCTGCCTCTGACTGCTCCACCTTTTTCTTCAGCTCAGTAATTTGATTATTGAGCCAGGAGGTGGTTTTACGCGCACTGGTAAGACGTGAATTCAGGCCAAAAGCCACATAGGCATCAGCCACTGCATTTGCAATTTCAGTAGCCAGCTCAGGCTCTGGGGAGTTATATTTAATATTAATAATCTCACTTTTATCACCCCCCTTAACAATAAGGCTACCTACTAATTGTGAAATAAGTGCTTCACGCATTCGCCCGGCAACTGGCGCTACAGACTGCCTCTCTTCCAGCCACTCTTTTGGCAGCCAGCTTAGCTCCTCTGGTATCCATTCTCTCCAGTTCAGGCTAATACCAAACAGCCCTTTTTCTTCAGCTGACTCCTCCTTCAGGCGGGCGCGCCTTGCCTCCTCGCGAGCCTCAAGCCCCAACCCATCAACCACCCGTCCAGCTACAGCCCGGCTCTTGATGATCTCATATTGGGTTTCATAAAATAGCCAGACCAGGGCGGAGCTGACATACTGGTTACCGGAGATCGCCTTTGGCTGGACAGGTTCCGCAAGAATAGTGACGCTTGCCTGATAGACAGGCACTGATTTCAGCGCCATAAGCACACCAATAATCAGACAGGAGAAGGTGATTCCAAATATGCCCCATTTTTGCCGACGGACAGCCCGCCAATAATCAACCAGGCTAAATTCACCCTGAGGATCTTCATCAAGCAGACTCCCTGGTACATTGGGATGGATTTGGTGGCCCGGTGCAGCAGCAAACCTCTCCTGGCTCAAAAGAAACTCTCCCCAACGGTAACAACATCTCCAGGGCGAACTGGGTGATTCAAGCCAACCCTTACCGCCTCGTCACCCCATGAGCTTTTGCCACCTTCAGTACCTCTTGAGGCCGCAACTTCCTCCTCAGTAACCAGGGTGATTTTCTCTTTGGAAGCACGCTCGGTAAAACCACCTGCCAATACAATGGCCTTTCTTATTGTCAGCCCATTCTGATAATTATATCCACCCGGCGATTTTACCTCACCATGCACATAGAACAGACGGTACTCTTTGATGGAAACCGTAATCTTGGGATGTTTCAGGTAGCCATCAAGCAGCATTTCTTTCAGTTGCCGCTCCACTTGTATAGCAGTGAGACCCACAACCTTGATCTCACCCAGCAGCGGAAAAGAGATAACGCCGGTAGCGGCTATTCGCACCTCATCCAGACTAAGGTCAGGTTCATCAAAGACGGATATGCTGAGTACATCGCCAGTGGACAGCTTATAATCGCCTCCATCTGCTGCCAGTGCTGCTGCACTCAAAAAAATAGCCAGAATTCCTGCATAGAAGAGAAAGGGGCTTCTGATTGTGATCATTGCTTACCTTGCCAAATTAAGGACCCATTATTCTTTTCGACCGACCCGGCTTATTTCTGAAGGCTTGAACAGTAAACATTATGACGTTTGAATCGTAATCGAGACCGGGGATGTTGGAATCACGATTTGAAAAGGTATACCGTACACCAATATCCATCCAGCGAAGCAGGCTGTACTCTACCCCCCAGTAGAGGTCGAAGAGCTCATCTTCACGAATCTGACTCCACTTATCAAATTCCAGGGTAATGCCACTCTCCATGGTCAATCGCCGTGTCAGCTCGTGGGACCAATCAGCAGAGAACTGATTTTTAACCACATAGCTAGTGGAGGCCTGCTTGGTTTCCTGAGAGCTGCGCTCAAGCAACAGGTCGACTACGCTGTAGCTTTTAGGTGCCCATTTGAGCTTTAGCGCAGTCGTAAGGCCACTGAAACCCTTCAAGCGGGAATCATCCAGCTCCTTTTTTGTCATCCCAATACTGAATTCTCCAGAGGTTTTATAGCTCGCCTCCCAATTAATGCCGACGTGATATCCCATCTCAGAGCTATCCAGCTCAGCCCCCCCTGGCGCAATAGGGGCGTATTTTCGCTCATAATCGAATTCCACACGAGAGACCTTTACCAACAGCTGGGTTTTAGCCCCCCAGTTATAGAACACTGTTGCCTGGATGGTATCTTTATCATGGTCACGTCCCTCCAGATCATTATTCAGGAACTGAATCTCCTGGCGATCCAGCAGCAGGGAGAGCTGCATTTGGTTGCTGCGACGGCCATAGATAAACTCACCGGATGCACCCACGGTTTTCCAGAGATTAGGGTCTACAGTTGCAGCACTGGGATCATGTCCACGCAGGGTGTGAGAACGGGAATAGCCAGCAGCCAGATTAACATCTATCAGGCGACTAATATCCAGATCCAGCTCAGCCAGAAGATAGCGATCAAAAGAGTTCTCGTTGCTCTCTTTGGCATAGTGCCAGGAGTCAATCTCAGCACTGATATCCAGCTCATGACGACCAAAAGCCCATATCCAGTCAAACTTTGGCCTCAAGCGGGTATACCAATCTTCCACCTCATTATCTTCGGTGCGGCGGATATTATCATCAAAGACAAGCTCTAAACCGAGGTCAGGATAAAACCCGGGCGGCGGCCTCTCTTCTTCGGCAGCAGAGATACCAATGGACACAAAGGCCAATATCAGGATGGGATAGAGTTTTCCCCTATTCATAACGCAGCTCCAGCACTTACGTTTAATGCGCTTAATCACAGTATATTTGTTTTATTACCAAAGAGTTAAAAACCACGCTTAACACCTGCCCGGGCACTGACTTAGGAATAAAACGCCTGTATTAGATGCCACATACACTAAAATAGCAAAGAATGCGATGCAACACTTTATTTTCAATAAGTTACAACAATAATTTGATATTTGGGATTACATATCTACCACGGCAACGCCACTCTTTTACTGCACAAACAAAAAGACCCTCCGAATGGAGAGTCTTTATTAAGAAGCATTGTTGATTACAAACTAACTTGGGGAAGCAATATTACCGCCACGATTGCCATCTCCTGGGCCTGCCATAACACCTGGCCCACCTGGCCCACCAGTCACTCCTGCTGCTGCTGCCGCAGTTATCTCTTGTGGATCAAGGTTTTCATTAGCCGCCAAGGCCTCTTGGATAATTCTATTGCCACAAGCCTCCTGATCATCAAACTCAGGCGGTGTTAATTGCTTGCCATCCTCATCAAGGATCTCACAAGCACTATCGGGAAGCGTATTCAATATAGTAAAGGCAGCAGTCACCACCGCCTTGCTCAACTCCGGGTTAAGAGTAATAGCATTAGAGATTGCCTGGTCTATCGTCATGCCACCTGCCACTGCTTCTTTGAGCGCTGACTCAATATTCATTCCATCCTTGATATCTTGCCCAACATCAGCAACAACCACACTTGCAGCAGATACCAAGCAAATCAGAACCAATAACTTGTATAGCTTGACCATTTTTACCTCCTCGCTTCCTTAAACAAAATCCTATATCCATATCATAGCTCTGCATCCACACTGGCTGCAACCTTAGCAAGGAAGCTAATTCCACTATACCGCCTTATTTTTATAGGGGTCACAGCTGATCACTTGCCATAACAAAATCACTTGGGAACAAATTGCAATATGCAAAAGAGTCGATATACGCTCCTCCTTCCGTCCTTTATGATGTTGTTGAACCACCTATTGCCACAATACGCAGGGCCTGCTCATTAAGCCAGCACGCCATTGCCAACACCTGCTTAGGTCGGGCAGATGTGCCATGACTCAGCTTTAAGCTTGCGCATAAACCATTATCCTATTCATGCGCCTTTACAACAGTGGTAACTAACATTAGCAAATAGGCTAAAGCTTATTTAGCCCAGTAGCCCATGCTCGCATCATGGGTTGAAAAGCCACCGATGGCGGCGGTGGAAAAGGCATGGCATATCGCATCAAAAAAACTCATGCCTGCTGCCCAATAGCCCAGAGCACACGTCACTGTCAGCCCAAGGCAGATATACCAGAGCGCCTTGGCCGTCTCAGTTATGCGTGGGGTGAGCTTGGTATCTTTCATCGGGCCTGGGGTCTCTGCCCAATAGAGCTGCATGCCACCAATGCCCAACATCGACAGTACCGCAACCGCCAGCACGATAATGCCCATGCCGCCCAGCCACTGGAGTTGTTGCCGGTAATAGAGTACGGATTGCGGCAGTGCATCCAGATCCACAATGACCGTTGCACCGGTGGTGGTCAGGCAGGAGATGGATTCAAAGATTGAATCGATTATCGACATCTGTGGGCTTTCCGCCAGCATAAACGGCAGTGATCCAGCCAGCCACAGCACTGTCCAGAACATGATCACCACCATAAAGCCATCGCGCAGGCGCAGCTCTTTTTTCTAATTGCGAACCGGCCCCCAGAAGAGCACGCCCATTGCGAGTGTCAGTGCAAAGCCATCAATAAATGCAATGCTTGCACCATCTTTTAATCGAAACAACAGCGTAGACATAACATAACTTAGAAAATTCAGATTAAACAAAGCACAAAAAAAGCCCCACTAAACGCTAGTGGGGCTTTTAAAGCGACAGATTGCAACCAACAGCTTACATCATGCCGCCCATTCCACCCATACCGCCCATGCCGCCCATGCCGCCCATATCAGGCATTGCAGGGCCATCTTCTTTAGGCTCTTCCGCCACCATCGCTTCGGTGGTGATCATCAGACCCGCTACAGATGCTGCATTTTGCAGCGCAGCACGCGTCACCTTGGTTGGATCAAGGATGCCCATCTTGATCATATCGCCATATTCACCAGTCGCTGCGTTATAGCCATAGTTGCCTTCATTCTCTGCAACCTTGTTGAGAACTACAGAGGCTTCTTCACCACAGTTGGTAATGATCTGGCGCAGTGGCTCTTCCATGGCGCGACACGCCAGGGTGATGCCAACATCCTGGTCATGATTGTCGCCCTTGAGATCTTTGAGAGCCTGCAGTGCACGGATCAGCGCAACGCCGCCGCCTGGTACCACGCCCTCTTCTACCGCAGCACGGGTTGCATGCAGCGCATCTTCAACGCGAGCCTTCTTCTCTTTCATCTCAACTTCGGTAGCCGCACCGACTTTGATCACAGCAACACCGCCTGCCAGTTTGGCAACACGCTCTTGCAGCTTCTCTTTGTCATAATCAGAGCTGGCCTCTTCGATCTGAGCCCGGATCTGCTCAACACGACTCTTGATGTCGTTTTCGCTGCCGGCACCATCAATGATAGTGGTGTTCTCTTTGGTGATCTGAATCTTCTTGGCGGTACCCAGCTCTTCGATGCCGGCCTTCTCCAGTGAGAGACCCACCTCTTCCGCAATCACGGTAGCGCCGGTCAGGATAGCGATATCCTGCAGCATCGCCTTACGACGATCACCAAAACCAGGAGCCTTAACCGCGCAGACCTTAACGATGCCACGGATGCTGTTGACCACCAGGGTGGCCAGGGCTTCGCCTTCAACATCTTCAGAGATGATCAGCAGTGGCTTGCCGGCTTTGGCAACGGCTTCCAGGGTTGGCAGCAGATCACGAATATTGGAGATCTTCTTCTCAACCAGCAGGATGTAAGGGGATTCCAGCTCAGCGCTCATGTTCTGCTGGTTGTTGATGAAGTAAGGGGAGAGGTAACCACGGTCGAACTGCATACCCTCTACCACATCCAGCTCCATTTCAAAGGTGGAACCCTCTTCAACAGTGATTACACCCTCTTTGCCGACCTTCTGCATCGCTTCGGCAATCTTCTCGCCGATTGCGGTATCGGAGTTGGCAGAGATGGTGCCCACCTGGGTGATCGCGATATCGTCAGCACAAGGGTTGGAGATATTTTTCAACTCCTCCACTGCGGTGCCAACCGCCTTGTCAAGACCACGCTTCAGATCCATTGGATTCATGCCGGCAGCTACCGCCTTCAGCCCTTCACGCAGCATGGCCTGAGCCAGCACGGTTGCGGTAGTGGTGCCATCACCGGCCACGTCAGAGGTGTGGGACGCAACCTCTTTGACCATCTGCGCACCCATGTTTTCGAACTTATCCGACAGTTCGATCTCTTTGGCTACGGAGACGCCATCTTTGGTTACGGTTGGTGCACCGAAGCTCTTCTCCAGAACCACATTGCGACCCTTGGGGCCCAGGGTAATCTTTACCGCATTAGCCAGCACGTTGACGCCAGCCAGCATGCGGGCACGGGAGTCATCACCAAATTTTACTTCTTTTGCCATGATATATTCCTTAAAAAATAGATTAGGTATTTGTCAATCTGCCAGAACCGGAGTGCAGCGAACTGTCGCGCAGAGCGGCTCAGCGGTTGCCTGACGGGTGGGATTAAGACTCCACCACGCCCATGATGTCTTCTTCACGCATGACGAGAAGATCTTCACCGTCAACCTTCACCTCGGTACCGGAGTACTTGCCGAACAATACGGTGTCACCAACCTGTACATCCAGTGGGCGTACATCACCATTTTCCAGGATCTTGCCTTTGCCAGCAGCCATAATCTCACCCAGAACAGGTTTCTCTGTAGCGGCATCGGGAAGGATGATGCCACCTGCGGTGGTGCGTTCCTCTTCTTTACGACGAACGATCACACGATCGTGCAGCGGACGAATATTCATTGATTGCTATCTCCGTAGTAGTAGCTGGATAAATTATTTTTACGCCTTTCAACGCGGCTGAGGCGAATTAGCACTCACCGCAAGCGAGTGCTAATAATAGGGGCGAAATGTGCAGAGTCAAGGGGCGAGCAGAAAAAAAATCATTATTCACCCCAGCGCATCTTTCCAGCACCATCACATGGCACGGGGAGGCCAGCTATAATCCTGAGATCATCACAATACGGATGCCGCAGATATGACCCAGCAAATTAACACCATAATAGAAGGCCTCATTGCACAAAAAAGCATCCTTCAGGATCTGGAGTGTGGAAAGGCCGATTCTCTGCAAAAACTGATTAAAAACAATGAATTACTGCTGAATGAAGCAAGGGAAGCGCTACAGCAAAGGCGTGATTATCTGGACAGCATCCTCAGCTCTTCGGTTGACAGCGCCATTGTGGCCACCGACACCCATTTCCGCATCACCTACTTTAACCCCAAAGCGGAACAGCTGTTTGGATGCAAGGCCGAAGAGGTCGTTGGCCGTACTGTAATGCAGATCCATGCGGACAGAGATATAAAATCCCAGCGCCTTGAAGATGCCATAGAGAGGGTGGCTAAAGAGGGGGAGCACTGCTTCTCGTTTGCCGCTTTGTCGAGCGAAGGAGAGAGGCAGCTCGAAGCCAGGATTTCAAAAATCCTGGATCGGAACAAAAATACCGTAGGCTATGCCTTTATATCCCGTGATGTCACGGAGCAGCGGCAGGTTGAGCAGGCCATCCACACCCTGATGGAGACGACCGCTGGCGCCATTGGGGACAAGTTTTTTGAAACCATCGTACATCGCCTCTCTGCCTGGCTTAATCTGGATGTTACCTTGGTTGGCCTGCTCGAAAAGCCGGATCACGTCACCACCCTCTCCATGCAGATCGATGGCAAACCCGTCGCCAACACCACCTATGAGCTGAAAAACACCCCTTGCAACAAAGCCACATGCAGTGGTTACTGCTTTTACCCCAAAAATCTTACCCAGCTCTTTCCAAACAATAAAACACTGACCCGACTCAAGGCAGAGAGCTATGTCGGCATCCCGCTAAGAAACAGCGAAAACCAGACCATTGGCATCCTCTGCGGCATCTCACGCAAAGCGCTTGTCCTGCCCAAAAATGCAAAAGAGGTTCTGAATATCATTGCTGCACGGGCTGGCGCAGAGCTGGAGCGGAAGCTCTCTGAAGAGGAGCTGATGCTCGCCTCCCATGTATACGAACACACCATTGAAGGGATCATGGTGACCGATGTAAAAGGGCGCATCCTCTCTGTAAACCCCGCCTTTACCGACATCACCGGCTACAGCGCGGAAGAGGCCATCGGCAACACCCCCCGGCTACTGAAATCAAACAAACATGAGCCGCCATTCTACAAGCAGATGTGGAAATCCATCATCACGCAAGGCTCCTGGAAAGGGGAGATATGGAACCGACGCAAAAGCGGTGAAATCTATCCAGAGCGCCTGACCATCTCAACCATCAAAGACTCTGCTGGCAAGGCCATCCGCTATACCGCTATCTTCTATGATATTACCGACATCAAGGAGAGTGAAGACAGGATCAGGCATCGCGCCTTTCATGACCCACTCACAGAGCTGCCCAACCGGCTGCTGTTCCAGGATCGCCTGCTGCAAGCCATCGCCCACGCCAAAAGAAGCCATGATCAGCTGGCCATCATGTTTATGGATGTTGACCACTTCAAAAACCTCAACGACACGCTTGGGCACCACATGGGGGATATCTTCCTGCATCGGCTCGCAGCTCAACTCAGCCAGATCATTCGCGTAGAGGATACCGTCTCGCGCATGGGTGGTGATGAGTTCACCATCCTGCTGACCCAAATATCCAGCGAGGCCGATGCCGCCTCGATTGCCAACAAGATGCTGGCTCTGTTCAAGACCCCATTTGATCTGGGCGGACACAATATCCACCTGGGCGCCAGCATCGGCATCGCACTCTACCCCAACGATGGCGACAACACCGACACATTGATCAGGAATGCGGATACCGCCATGTATCACGCCAAAGAGCGTGGAAGAAATAACTATCAGTTCTTTACCGCAGAGATGGAGAGCCGCGTCAGAGAGCGCGTCATCCTGGAGGCAGACCTGAGAAAAGGGCTGGAGCGGGACGAGTTCAGCCTCTACTACCAACCCATCTACCACCTTAAAACCGAAACCGTCATGGGCTTCGAGGCGTTGATCCGCTGGCGGCACCCGGAGTCCGGCTTCATCTCGCCGGCAAAGTTCATCCCCATAGCCGAAGAGCGAGGCCTCATTGTTCCGATTGGGGAGTGGGTACTCAGAAAGGCCTGCCAGCAGCTGGATCACTGGAGTCAACAGCTCAACAACTCGCTCTACATGTCCATCAACATATCGGCGCACCAATTCACCAGAGAAGATTTCATGCGCACCGTGAATGAGCTACTGAGCGAGAGCAAATTCCGGCCGGAGCAGCTCATCTTCGAGATCACAGAGACCGCAATGATGGACAACCTCGGCCACACCATCCAGACCCTGAAGCAGTTACGAGCAATGGGCATCCAGATCGCCATGGATGACTTTGGCACCGGCTACTCCTCCTTTACCTACCTGAAGCAGCTGCCGATCGACATCCTGAAACTGGACCACACCTTCATGCGGGATGTGATGCACGACCCCGACTCTGCCGAGATTGCGGCAAGCATCATTGACCTGGCCAAAAAGCTGCGACTCAATGTGATTGCAGAGGGGATCGAGACCACAGAGCAGCTGGAGTTTCTTAAAAAACACCAATGCGCAAGGGGGCAGGGCTTTCTCTTCAGCAGGCCGCTGCCTCAGGATGAGGCCGGCGAGCTACTTGTGTGAATCATCCTCACGCCGGTACTCTGCATCAATAATACGGGGGTCTGGGCGGGATTGTGTCGGCGGTGCAACCGGCCGGATCATACTGCTGCGCTTGAGAAACCACAGCACCATGCCGCGACGAACCGCAGGGATCAGACAGATAAAGCCGATGGCATCGGTAATAAACCCCGGCAGCAACAGCGACAGGCCGGCCACCAGCAACACCATCCCCTCCATCATCTCAACTGCCGGGATCTCACCCCGCCCCATGCTCTCTCGAACCCGCATGGCAGTGGTAAACCCCTGTATCCGCACCAGCACCCCACCCAGGGCGGCCGTAAACAGCACTAGCATCACGGTAGAAAAAGCGCCGATCTCGGCACCCACCTGTATCATGAAGTAGAGCTCAACGACCGGGGCACCGACAAAAAACAGTAAAAATATAAAACCAGGGTTCATGGCAAAAATGAGTTAAGAGCAGGATCAACACCATACCCTGCCCCCTGTTCCCTGACAACTATCAGCTTTTTTCACATTCATCAGCGGGCATGCAGGCAGGGCATTCTTTAGGACGTGGGGTTTCGCCTAAAGCCGCTTACTCTTGGTAGCCCCGCCATTATCCTGTATCTTTGCGCGATGCCAGCATCCACCCTAGTCACACTCTGCACCTGCCCCAGCCAGGCCGTAGCTGAAGAGATCGCCAACGCACTGGTTGAACAGGGCGTTGCTGCCTGCATCAACATCATCCCGACCATCACCTCCATCTATAAGTGGCAAGGCAGACTGGAGAGATCAGACGAGGTGTTGATGCTGATCAAAACCGACAGGTCGCGCTACCCGGATCTCGAGCAGGCACTCACCACACTGCACCCCTATGAACTTCCCGAAATCATCGCTGTCCCTGTAGAGCAGGGCCTGGCCGGGTACCTGAACTGGGTTACACAATGCACAAAAAACTAGCAAAAAACCTTCTCCTCCTGCTTCTACCGCTACTGATTTCGCTCTCTGCACAGGCAGAAGGCTTTCTCTCCAGCCTGAAATTTGGCAGCAGTGACGAACCGCTGCGCGTAGAGGAGGCCTACCAATTCAGTGCCGAAGTGGCCGGACCACAACAGCTGCGCCTGCTATGGCAGATTGCAGATGAGACCTACCTCTATTACGACAAGATCCAGCTACAGCTCATTGATGCCGACGGGGTCAGCATCGGCAACTACGGCCTGCCGGAACCCCTCGTCAAACAGGATGCCTTGCGCATCGACGGCACCATTGGCGAGCTGCCCGTCTACTACGACGGCATCGAACTACTGGTTCCACTCAACCGCAGCAGCACCGCAGCAACCACCATAGAGCTGGAGGTGAAATACCAGGGCTGCGCCGACATCGGCATCTGCTACCCGCCCGTTACAGAGCGAATCACGCTTGAACTGCCAGCTGTAGCAGCACTGGCGGCAACCACAGCCACACCCAGTGACACACCCGACTCAACACCCCCTGCCGCCGCCGGGGAAGAGATCGTTGCCGAACAGGATCGTCTGGCCAACATCCTGATCAGCGAGAGCATCTGGCTGGTATTGGCCGTATTTTTTGGTGCAGGACTGGCACTGGCACTCACACCCTGCGTCTTTCCCATGATCCCCATCCTCTCCGGCATCATCGCCGGGCAGGGCGAAAAGATCACCCAAAGCCGGGGCTTCATCCTCTCGCTGGTCTATGTGTTGGCCATGGCCATCACCTACACCCTCATTGGCATTGCCGCGGGTCTGCTGGGCGGCAACCTGCAAGTGGCATTTCAAGACCCCTGGATACTCAGCGCCTTTGTCGCGGTTTTTATCTTTCTGGCGCTCTCCATGTTTGGCTTTTACGAACTGCAACTGCCACACAGGCTACAGACCAAACTGACTGAAATGAGCAACCGGCAGCGCCGTGGAAGCCTGATTGGCGTTGCCATCATGGGCTTTCTCTCTGCCCTGATCGTAGGCCCCTGCGTGGCCCCCCCCCTGGCCGCAGCTCTGATCGTGATTGGCCAGACCGGCGACTGGGTACGCGGCGGCATCAGCCTGTTTGCACTCAGCATGGGCATGGGCACACCGCTGCTGATACTCGGCGCCTCTGCCGGAAAACTGCTGCCCAAAGTCGGCCCCTGGATGAATGCCGTCAAGGCCGTATTTGGCGTAGGTCTGCTGGCCGTCGCCATTGTGATGCTGGAGCGTATCATCCCATCATCCATCGCCATGGCCCTGTGGGGCATCCTGCTGGTGGTCAGCGCCATCTACATGGGCGCCCTGCGCACCCTGCCGATCGAGGCCAGCGGCTGGGATCACCTCTGGAAAGGGCTGGGCGTGGTGTTGATGATCTATGGCGCACTGATGCTGGTGGGCACCGCCGCCGGCGGCAAGGATACCGTACAACCCCTGCGCGGCCTGGGGCTGGGCGCAACGACCAGCGCAGCCCCGGCGCATGTCGAGTTCAAACGGATCAAAAGCGTAGCTGATCTCGACCGTGAACTCGCTGCTGCCAGCGCCCAGGGCAGGCCGGTCATGCTGGATTTCTATGCCGACTGGTGCGTCTCCTGCAAAGAGATGGAACGCTACACCTTTTCCGACCCCAAGGTGATCCGCGTGCTCGCCAACTACCAGCTGTTACAGGCCGATGTCACCGCCTATGACGACGCCGACAAGGCACTGATCGAAGGCCGCTTCGGTCTGCCTGGCCCACCCGGCATCATCTTTTATGATCGCAAGGGGCAGGAGCGCCGCAACCACCGGCTGATTGGCTTCATGTCCGCCGATGAATTTGCCGCCCACGCGGAGAGGGCGCTCCAGTGAATCGGGTAAAAAGGCACGATCTGACCTTATCTTTCAACAAAACTGGACAAACCCCCGGATATTCTGCAAAATCCGCGCAATAAAGAACGGTAGCAGCAGCTGCCGGATTCAGCAGCTAAAACCTGAGTCGATAGCCATGTCCACCATTTTAGTCATCAATGGCCCAAACCTGAATCTGCTCGGCAGCCGCGAGCCTGCGCTGTATGGCCGCGACACCCTCTACTCAATCCAGGCGCAGCTGGAGAGCCTTGCCCAGCAAGCCGGCCACCGGCTCAACTTCATGCAGAGCAATGCCGAGCATGAACTGGTGGAGCAGATCCATCAGGCGCAACAAAACCAGATTGCCTACATCATTATCAACCCCGCCGCGTTCACCCACACCAGCATCGCGTTGCGGGATGCACTACTGGGTACTGGCATCCCATTCATCGAGCTGCACCTCTCCAACGTGCACGCCCGGGAAAAATTTCGCCACCACTCCTATTTCTCTGACATCGCTCAAGGGATAATCTGCGGCCTTGGCGCCCAAGGTTATGAACTTGCCTTGCGGGCCGTTATCAAGCGGCTGGACGATGCAGACAGAAACGAAACCTAGAGACAGGCCTTATCAATGGATATCAGAAAAGTTAAAAAACTTATCGAACTGCTGGAAGAGTCCGATATTGCGGAGATCGAAATCCACGAAGGTGAGGAGTCCGTCCGCATCAGCAGAGCCAGCGCCTTCCCCGTTCAAACCACTCAGGTTGCCGCTGCTGCGCCCAGCGCCCCAGCTGCCGCACCATCTCCCACAACAGCTGAAGCTGAGCCAGAACCAGAAGAGATCAGCGGCCATCAGATCACATCTCCCATGGTCGGCACCTTCTATCGCGCAGCAAGCCCCGGCAGCAAATCCTTTGTCGAAGAGGGGCAGCATGTCTCCCAGGGCGATACCCTCTGCATTATCGAGGCGATGAAGATCCTCAACCAGATCGAGTCGGACACAAGCGGGGTGGTGAAAAAGATATTGGCAGAGAACGGCCAACCCATTGAATATAACCAACCACTGTTCATCATCGAATGAAAGAGAAAATCGTCATCGCCAACCGGGGCGAGATCGCACTCCGGATTCTACGCGCCTGCCGCGAGCTGGGCATCGGCACCGTCGCCGTCCACTCCGAGGCCGACCGCGACCTGAAGCATGTCCGCCTGGCCGACGAATCGGTCTGCATCGGCCCGGCCCCCTCTGCGGACAGCTACCTGCAGATACCCGCCATCATCAGCGCCGCCGAGGTGACCGACGCGGTCGCCATTCACCCCGGCTACGGCTTCCTCTCTGAGAATGCCGACTTCGCCGAGCGTGTTGAAAACAGCGGCTTCACCTTCATCGGCCCCAGACCCGAAACCATCCGCATCATGGGCGACAAGATCAGGGCGATTGAGGAGATGAAGAGAGCCGGCGTCCCCTGCGTGCCCGGGTCGGATGGCCCGCTGGGCAGTGACAGCGCGCACACCCTGGATCTGGCTCGCAAGATCGGCTACCCGGTGATCATCAAGGCCTCTGGCGGCGGCGGCGGCCGCGGCATGCGGGTCGTCCACTCCGAAGCCACCCTGCTGAATGCCATCTCCCTGACCAAGAGCGAGGCGAGCGCTGCCTTTGGCAACGATGAAGTCTATATGGAGAAGTTCCTGGAAACACCGCGTCACATTGAGTTTCAGGTGCTCGCCGACCAGCACGGCAACGCCATCCACCTGGGCGAGCGTGACTGCTCCATGCAGCGCCGTCACCAGAAGGTGGTCGAAGAGGCACCCGCCCCCGGTATCACCGAAGCGGTGCGCCAACGGATAGGCGAGCGCTGCGCCGAAGCCTGCCGCACCATCGGCTATCGCAGTGCCGGCACCTTCGAGTTTCTGTATGAAAATGACGAATTCTACTTTATTGAGATGAACACCCGCGTGCAAGTAGAGCACCCAGTGACCGAGATGATAACCGGCGTGGATATTGTCAAAGAGCAGATCCTCATCTCCGCCGGTGAAAAACTTCGTTATAAACAGGAAGATATTCAGATCCGAGGGCATGCCATCGAGTGCCGCATCAACGCCGAAGACCCCAATAATTTTATGCCCTGCCCCGGCACCATCACCCAGTTTCACCCCGCCGGCGGGCCGGGTATCCGCATCGACACCCACATCTACAATGGCTACACCGTGCCACAGTACTATGACTCCATGATCGGCAAGCTGATCGCCTACGGCTCTGACCGTGAAGCGGCACTGGCGCGCATGAACACCGCCCTGAGCGAAATGGTGATCGATGGCATCAAAACCAACATCCCGCTACAGCGGGACATCATCAACGATGAGGGCTTCAAGGCGGGTGGCGTCAATATCCACTATCTGGAAAAGAAACTTGGACTTTAAAAGGCCCAAGACCCTGTTTTATTCTTGAACCTTGAACCTGCCATGGCTTGGCTGCAACTCTCTATCACCACCCCAAAAGAGCAAGCCCCCCTGATCGAGGCGTTATTTGAAAATATGGGCGCGCACGCCATTACCCTGGGTGATGGCGGGGATGACCCCATCCTGGAGCCCAACCTGGGAGAGACCCCCTTATGGCATGCCACCACCATCACCGCACTATTTGAAGGCGACCAGAACCCGGATGAGCTGCGCAGCCTCATCAACCAGAGCCTAAACGCAGACTGCTCCCGCCAACTGAAGATAGCGCGACTGGAAGACCGGGTCTGGGAGCGCGCCTGGCTGGCTGATTTCCATCCCATGCCATTTGGCCAGCGCCTCTGGGTCTGCCCGGCGGGTCAACGCCCCGACGCAGACAATGCCATCATCCTGGAGCTAGACCCCGGGCTCGCCTTCGGCACCGGCACCCACCCCACCACTGCACTCTGCCTGAAATGGCTCGACAGCATTGATCTAAAGGATCAAACCGTTATCGACTTTGGCTGCGGCTCCGGGATACTGGCCATCGCCGCACTACTGCTGGGCGCCAAACAGTCCATCGCCACAGACCACGACCCACAAGCGCTTCAAGCCACCCTGGATAACGCCAGAAAGAACCGGGTGGAACCCCGACTGAAGATCAAAGAACCAGGCCTGCTGCCCGCCATGCAGGCCGACATCCTGCTGGCCAATATCCTGGCCAGCACACTGATTCAGCTTGAACCCCTGCTGGCATCACGGGTAAAACCGGGCGGACACATCCTCCTCTCTGGCATATTGATCGAGCAGGCCGAAGAGGTTCGCCAGACCTTTCGCACCCATTTTGAGATGCGCCCCCCCACCGTTCAAAAGGAGTGGGTCGCACTGGAGGGAATACGCAGATGCTGACCCGCTGCCCCAACTGCCACACCATCTTTCGTATTCGAGAGGATCAGCTCAAAATGGCCGATGGGCTGGCGCACTGCTATCGCTGTGAGCAGGTGTTCAATGCCCATGAAAACCTCACTGAAACCCCCATGGCAGCCAGATCGCCCAGCCAGGGGTCAACGCCTTCATCAGCGACTTTTGAAGGTGCCCACACCGCTGATACGATTCAATCCACCCAGGTTGAATCGGCAATAGCGGGTATTCAAAGAGAGATCACCCCTGCACCCTTGGCACAGGACAGTGCCCCCTCTCGCCCGGATATCCCGCCCCTCTCTATCGATGAGCTGCTGGCTCCACCCAAAAAGAGCAAGGGCTTTTTTGCCACACTCTTTTGGCTGCTGGCCTGCACCGCGCTGCTGGCGGCAGCCACGCTGCAACTGGCATGGTTTGAGCGGGAAGAGGTGATCAAATACCCGGAAGGGCGCATGCTGCTGGAAAAGCTCTGCCACTACGCGAAATGCCAGCTGCCGGAGCAGCGTGATCTCACTCTTATCAAGATCACCCAGCGGCAGATCACCTCTCACCCGGAGCAGCGCAACGCCCTGCTGGTGGAGCTGACCATCCAAAACCAGGCACCTTTCAGCCAGCCCTACCCGATACTGGAGCTGAGTCTCTCGACCACTGACGGGACGCTGATTGCCCGCCGCAGTTTTTCACCGACCGAATATCTTGACCCTGCCACAGCATCCAACCGACTGATGCCCCCCGACATATCCCGACAGATCAAGATAGAGATCGAGGATCCCGGCACCGATGTCACCGGATTTGAATTTGATTTTTTCTGATTTCATGAACAAATCGACAGTTTGCCAGCTGCACATAAGTGTTTGATTTACATGGGACCTCACTTTTAACAGCCCCTCAATTACTTTAGTTTTCAATAGCTTAATAACACCGCAAAGCGCACTCACAAGCACTTTGCCTACCCGCTTTTTAGGCGTAATATGTATCCCCTTTTTGCCGCTCTCTGGCAAATAATAAAAACTCAGATCCAGTATGCGCATTGGCCCTTATCAGTTAGAGAATAACCTCATCGTTGCACCTATGGCCGGGGTTACTGACCTACCGTTTCGCCGTCTCTGCCGATCCCTTGGCGCAGGCATGGCGGTATCCGAGATGGTCTCATCGGACTCTACCCTCTGGGGCAACCCAAAAACCCTGCGACGCCTGATGCGGGAGGGAGAGCCGGCACCGATCTCTGTGCAGATCCTGGGATCTGACCCCAAAAAGATGGCTGCCGCCGCACGCATCAATGTGGAGCATGGCGCCCAGATCATCGACATTAATATGGGCTGCCCGGCCAAAAAGGTCTGCAAGGTAAACGCCGGCTCTGCCTTGCTGAAAGATGAGTCGCTGGTGCAGCAGATCCTGGAGGCGGTGGTTCAGGCAGTCGATGCCCCCGTCACCCTGAAGATCCGCACCGGCTGGGATACCGAACATCGCAACGGCGTCACCATCGCCCGCATTGCCGAGCAGGCCGGCATTCAGGCGCTGGCCGTACATGGGCGCACCCGCGCCTGTGGCTTTTCCGGCGAAGCCGAGCTGGAGACCATCCGCCAGATCAAGCAGGCGATCCGCATCCCGGTGATTGCCAATGGCGACATCCGCACACCAGAGCGAGCCAAAGAGGTGCTGGAGCTGACCCAGGCCGATGGCCTCATGATTGGCCGCGCTGCCCAGGGTCGCCCCTGGATCTTCAATGAGATTGCACACTACCTGGAGACCGGGGAAAAGCTGAAGCCGCTCTCACCGCAGCAGATCCACGCCATCCTGCACACCCATCTGGAGCAGCTCTACAGCTTCTACGGCCATCACCAGGGGGTTCGCATCGCCCGCAAACATATCGCCTGGTACAGTAAAACACACCCCGGGGGTGCCGCCTTCAGAAAGGCGATCAACCACAGCAGCAGCACAAAACAACAAATTACTTTTGTCAGGGAATTTTTCACCCAATGGGGTGAAGAGGGGGGACTTGCCGCATGAATCTGACCGCATCACCACAGGCCGAACAGATAACCACAAAGCCCACGCAGAACACCACCACAGTGGAGCCACTGCATGATCAGGTTCGCGCCACCATGAAAAACTACTTCCAGCATCTGAATGGCTACAGCGCCAGCGGACTCTATCAGATGGTGCTCTCCGAGGTTGAGCCGCCCCTGCTGGAGACGGTTATGGATTACGCCGGCGGCAACCAGACCCGCGCCGCAGAGATCCTGGGGATCAGCCGCAGCACATTGCGAAAAAAACTGGCACTCTACGAGCTGGATCGGTAACCGCTTCTTTAATCTACCAACGAGACCACCCATGACCACCATCACCCGTGCACTCATCAGTGTATCCGACAAAACCGGCATCGTAGATTTTGCCCGCAGCCTGCAGACGCAGGATGTAGAGATCCTCTCCACTGGCGGCACGGCCAAACTGCTTGCGCAGAGCGGCATCCCCGTCATCGAAGTGGGTGACTACACCGGCTTTCCCGAGATGATGGATGGCCGGGTAAAGACCCTGCATCCCAAGGTGCATGGCGGCATTCTGGGGCGTCGCGGCACCGATGAGGCGGTAATGGCCGAGCACGGTATCCCCCCCATCGACATGATCGTGGTCAATCTCTACCCCTTCGAGTCCACTGTTGCCAACCCGGATTGTGACCTGCCAACAGCTATCGAGAATATCGACATCGGCGGCCCCACCATGCTGCGTGCTGCGGCCAAGAATCATGCGGCTGTCACCGTGGTGACCGATGCCGCCGACTACAGCCGCATCCTGCAGGAGATGGCCGAAAACAGTGGCGCTGTGAGCAGTGCCACCCGCTTCGACCTGGCGGTCAAGACCTTTGAGCATACCGCACGCTATGATGGCGCCATCGCCAACTATCTGGGCGCCCGCACCAGTGGAGAGGTAACCACTTTTCCGCGCACCCTGAGCCTGCAGTTCAAGCAGATCCAAACCATGCGTTATGGTGAGAATCCACACCAGCAGGCCGCCTTCTTTGTAGAGCACAATGTAACCGAGGCGGGTATATCCACCGCCAGACAGCTACAGGGCAAAGCGCTCTCCTACAACAACATTGGCGATACCGACGCGGCGCTGGAGTGCGTCAAACAGTTTGATGAAGGCCCGGCCTGCGTCATCGTCAAGCACGCCAACCCCTGTGGTGTGGCACTGGGTGACAATCTGCTGGAGGCATACAACCGCGCCTACAGCACTGACCCGGAATCCGCCTTCGGTGGCATCATCGCCTTCAACCGCGAACTGGATGCAGAGACCGCCCAGGCCATCATTGAGCGTCAGTTTGTGGAGGTGATCATCGCCCCCAGCATCTCTGCCGGGGCAGTAGAGGTGGCCAGCGCCAAAAAGAACCTGCGCCTGCTGGCCTGCGGCGAGTGGCCTGAGCAGGGGAAACGACTGGACTACAAGCGGGTCAACGGTGGCCTGCTGGTGCAGGATGCCGATCTGGCGCTGCATAATGAACTCAAGGTGGTGACTAAACGCCCCCCCACCGAGCAAGAAATGATCGACCTGCTGTTTACCTGGCGGGTGGCCAAATATGTCAAATCCAATGCCATTGTCTATGGCAGGGATGGCATGACCATCGGCGTCGGCGCCGGTCAGATGAGCCGCATCAACAGTGCCCGCATCGCTGACATCAAGGCCGAACATGCCGGGCTGACGGTTCCAGGTTCCGTAATGGCATCCGATGCCTTCTTTCCATTTCGGGATGGACTGGATAACGCCGCCGCTGCGGGTATCGCTGCCGTGATCCAGCCCGGCGGCTCCATGCGGGATGAGGAGGTGATTGCGGCAGCTGACGAGCACAATATCGCCATGGTATTCACCGGCATGCGCCACTTCCGCCATTAAATTCAGATACAAGGCTCAAGTTGACAAGGTACAAGGGAAACCTCCATCTCTGAGCCTTGCACCTTGAGTCCTAAGCCTTGCCCCTTATGAATATTCATCAGACCGCTATTGTTGAACCCGGCGCAGAACTCCACCCTTCAGTGCAAGTCGGCCCCTTCTCTATCATTGAATCCGGCGCTGTTATTGGTGAAAGATGCATTATCGAAAGCAATGTGCGCATCTACTGCGCCACCCGCATCGGCAGCCACAACCGCGTCTGTCACGGCGCGACACTCGGCAGTGAACCACAGGATCTGAGCTACACCCCGGAAAGAAGCAAGCCACTCATCATCGGTGACCACAACCATTTTAAGGAGGGGGTCAATATCAGCCGGGGCATCAAAACTGACCAGGGCACCCGCATCGGCAGCCACAACTATCTAATGGCCTATGTGCATGTGGGACACGACTGCATCGTGGGGAATCACAACATCTTTGCCAACAGCGCCATACTGGCCGGGCATGTCGAGCTGGAGCACCATATCTTTCTCTCAGGCCATACCGCCACCCACCAGTTTTGCCGCATCGGTGCCTATGCCATGGTGGCAGGCGTCTCCGGCGTGCCGCAGGATGTGCCCCCCTATGTGGTGGCCGATGGCCACCGGACAGAGATTGTTGGCCTCAATACCATCGGGCTGCGGCGCAACGGTTTTACACCACAGCAGCGCAAGGCGATCAAACAGGCCTACAAGACCATCTTCAAATCCGGCCTGAAACCGGCAGCGGCGCTGGCTCAGCTAAAAGCTGAAAATCCAACAGAAGAGGTGCAACATATCATCCGCTTCTTCGAGGCCAGTGAACGAGGCATCATCTCCCATCGATAAACAGCAGGTTCAAGACTCAAGAGTTCTTTTCCTTGAACCTAGAATCCGCAGTTGGACGGGGTGGAGTGTGCGCTTTTGGGGGTGCAGGGCAAGGCGCAACGACGTAGAATAGTTGATCTATTCCAAGGAGTTGCAACGCGGCCATGCGCCGCCACAAGCGTGCAATCCGCCCCGTAGCGTGGTTCATCCAGCAGGTGAGGAGCCTGCCCCATGAGCGTAGCGAATGCTTTGGGCACTGGATAAAAGTGAAAAATATTAAGTACATCAATACGTTGATACATCCTCAAAGCGGTCAACTGCGGAATCTAGGTTGAACCTATAGAAAAAGAGAATCCATAATGAATATCCTGATCATCGGCGGCGGCGGACGTGAACATGCACTGGCCTGGAAGGCGGCACAATCGTCTCAGGTCGAAAAGGTCTTCGTGGCCCCTGGCAATGCCGGTACAGCACAGGAAGCCAAGCTGGAGAATGTCAACATCGGCGCAGAGGATATCAACGGGCTATTGGCCTTTGCGCAAGAAAAGGGCATCGACCTGACCATTGTCGGCCCCGAAGCCCCGCTGGTGGCAGGCATTGTGGATCGCTTCACTGCAGCAGGGCTGCGCTGCTTTGGGCCCACCCAGGGCGCAGCTCAACTGGAAGGCTCCAAGGCCTTCACCAAGGACTTCCTGGCGCGCCATAATATTCCCACCGCCGCCTATGGCAACTTTACCGAGATCGAACCCGCCCTGACCTATCTGGAGCAGGTTGGCATGCCCATCGTGATCAAAGCCGACGGGCTGGCCGCTGGCAAAGGGGTCATCATCACCGAGGATATGGCCACTGCCAAAGAGACAGTCAGGGATATGCTCTCGGGCAACAGCTTCGGCGAGGCCGGGCACCGGGTGGTGATTGAAGAGTTTCTACAGGGCGAAGAGGCCAGCTTTATCGTAATGGTCGATGGCAGGAACATCCTGCCCATGGCCACCTCCCAGGATCACAAGGCGCGCGATAACGGCGACAAAGGCCCCAATACCGGCGGCATGGGCGCCTACTCCCCCGCCCCAGTGGTCACGCCACAGATGCACGACCGCATCATGGAGCAGGTGATCCGCCCCACCGTGGAGGGGATGGCAGCAGAGGGACACCCCTACACCGGCTTTCTCTACGCGGGTGTAATGATCGACAAAGATGGCATCCCCAAGGTGCTGGAGTACAACTGCCGCTTTGGTGACCCCGAAACCCAGCCCATCATGCTGCGCATGCGCTCGGATCTGGTCGAGCTGTGCAACGCCGCGCTGGATGGCAGGCTGGATCAGTGCAGCACCGAATGGGAGAGCCGTCCTGCCCTGGGTGTCGTGTTGGCTTCAGGCGGCTATCCAGCAAGCTACGCCAAAGGGGAGATCATCAGCGGTCTGCCAGAGAGTGACTCCAAAGAGAGCAAGGTATTCCATGCCGGCACAGCTGAGAGAGAGGGGGCAGTGGTCACCAACGGTGGCCGCGTACTCTGTGCCACAGCGTTGGGAGAGAGCGTGGCCGAGGCGCAGCAGAACGCCTATGCGCTGGCAGCTCAGATCCAGTGGAAGGATGCCTTCTACCGGACCGACATCGGCTATCGGGCCATCGCCCGCGAGCAGGGCCGCTGATTCACCGGCATGCCGATGATAACCCTGACCAGACCGGCCATTATCGCATGCCGCATACTGCTGTTTCTGGCGCTGCTGGTAACGACCTATGCCACCACGGCCGAGCTAACGCACCCCGCAGTAACGGGCGTAAATGACAAGTTTGCACACCTTGCCACCTTCTTTATCCTGAGCCTGCTGGCTGATCTCTCCTTTCAAAAAAGAGGCTTTGACTGGAAGGTATGGACTCCGCTCGTTTTTTATGGGTTGCTGATAGAGGTTATCCAATATCATATCCCGTATCGCTCATTCTCACTGCTGGATTGGGTGGCGGATACATCTGGCCTGTTGATCTACATACTGGCAATTCACTACCCCTTGGTAAGGAAATTAAGTCACAGGTAGCCTTGCCTAACCTCAGATCCAGCGGTAGTATCCCCGGTAAGCTACGGTGTAGCAGTGCAAAAGTGTCAGCTTTTTTTACAGTCCGCATGCTCCCCCTCAACAGCAAAATTTATTTTAGTTTAAATATCATATAGTTATAATTTAGGCATGAATGTTGCTTGTTTACTATTCAGCAACTTCAACAGCTACCAAGCACAGGTTAAGGAGATTAGAGAATGGCTTCCCCCAACAACATTGACACACCCCCCCCCACAGACCAAGTCTCCAAACAGCGCCGCCGCCTGTTAAAAGCCGCCGCTGTCTCAGCACCTGTAATTGCCACATTGCAAAGTGGCGCAGCCTTTGCCCAAGCCAGTGCTCTTGCGTGTATTGAACGTGATGCAGCCCATAACCCGCCTGGAGAAATTTCAGATCCTAGCAGCGACACTTTTGTTCGAGTCGCCATGAATAAATACACTTACTGGGACGGAAGCGACACTGCCAGCGAAACGGATTTCAAATATGATGTAGACAGCCTTCACCCTAGCGGCCCCTATTACAATAGCGATGGAAGCTCATGGGTTATTCCAAGCGGTTTCGCTGAATATTCCTCTCAAACCGTCTACGTATTGGCATACTACGATAGCAATGGCGCGCTATCAGGACGCATCTTCCCTGAGGTTCAGGTCGGTGATGATCAAGTATTGACAACCTCATGCATGACCTCTTTTACACCGTAGGCGGAATACTCTCTTTTTACTAGCCACGATACCGGATATTGTGCAATCCAATATGGTATGTGCCCTTGCCAGACTCCCTGCTATGGGAGGAGTGGGAGACGGAATATGCCATCTTTAACCGTAGCAGCGGTGAAACTCATCTGATAAACGAGCTTCCCGCCCAAATTCTACGGTTTCTCATTGAGCAGCCCGACCACGCATCCGGCCTCGCTGAAAAACTGGCCAACCTCTGCGAGACCGGGAACAACACAAGCTGGCAGCAGCAGACCTCAGACATTATCAATAACCTGGCATCACTCGGCCTGATCGAAGTAAAACGTCCATGAG
This sequence comes from Candidatus Polarisedimenticolaceae bacterium, assembly GCA_021648685.1. Lineage (GTDB taxonomy): Bacteria > Pseudomonadota > Gammaproteobacteria > Chromatiales > Chromatiaceae > WFXD01. Next base: position 10,422 of record JAKISI010000023.1, on the reverse strand, counting down.
ATTCGGGGAACTTGATCCTCAATGGCTGAGGCAACAGGCAAAAAACGGGGGCATCTCTTTTAATACCGGCCCCTTCCGCATCCAGCTCCAGACCCAAATCATGCCGCTGCTTGAGCTTCTCACCCAGCTCTACCCAGCGAGTGAACTGGTCAATAACAGAGAGGTCGCAGACTTTCATATCCGCATGGCTCAGCCCCGCAACTATCGGCGCTTATGGCGGCCTCAAGCACGATTCTACATTGATGGGCGCTCTCATTTTGAGCCTTACCCACTCGATCATGCCTTTCCTCATATGGAGTGGGGGTTAAATTACTGCATTGCCACCCGCGCCCATCAATATTGCATGCTGCACTCCGCTGTAGTAGCCCGTAATGGCAGAGCGCTGATCCTGCCTGCTATGCCAGGTTCTGGCAAAAGCACACTTTGCGCCGCATTGATCCATCGGGGTTGGCGGTTGCTCTCCGATGAATTTGGGTTGGTGCAGCCAGGAAAAAACAGGCTAACCCCGCTACCCAGGGTTATTCCACTAAAAAACAGATCCATTGATATCATCCGGGAATTCGCCCCCGAAGCCACCCTTGGCCCAACCTTTCCGAAGACACGAAAAGGTGACGTAGCCCACCTGGCCCCACCTGTTGATGCCATTCTCAACCAGGACCAACACCCTGAGCCAGCTTGGGTGGTATTTCCAAAATACACCCCAAATGCCTCCTCGCAACTAGAGCCAATCCCAAAGGGCATCGCCTTTATCCGGCTGGCAAATAACGCTTTTAACTACCGTTTGCTGGGAGAAACAGGTTATAAAACCCTGGTCTCACTTATTAAAAGCTGTAAATGCTACAGCTTCAGCTATAGCGATCTGGAGTCCGCCACTCAGACACTAAATGCTTTGGTATCTAAGCAGGAAGTAGCCTCATGAGCCACAATATCCTGCTTCGCTTCCTTAAAGACCCAACAACGGCCACCCAATTCACGGCCAGTGAATGGGATCTGCTTATCCGGCTTGCCCGGCACAGCAAGCTGCTCTCTCATATGGGTTTTCTGCTTGCTGAGTTGGATTTGAAAGCCCATTGCCCACGAAAGGCTTTGGATAACATGCAAGGAGCCAAGGCTTACAGTGATTTTTATCAGACACAGGCCAATTGGGAACTCAGACAGCTTCAAAATGCATTGGCTGAAACAAAGTCACCCATCCTGCTACTAAAGGGGGCAGCCTATCTAGTAGCACAACTGCCACCAAACCGTGGGCGACTGTTATCTGATGTTGACATATTAGTACCACACAACAAGCTGACAGAGGTGGAGCAATGCCTGAATGGGCAGGGCTGGCTATCTGAGACTCAGGACGAATACGACCAGCGCTATTACCGTGACTGGATGCATGAAATCCCACCGCTACGCCACAAGAACCGGGGGGTTGAGGTAGATATCCACCACAATTTACTGCCACTTGCTGGCTCTCTCCAGCCAAATGCAGAGTTGCTTTGGCAGGTAGCACAGCCCATAGAGAAGAGCAATTTTCTGATGCTCTGCCCAACAGATATGGTACTGCATAGCGCCTCCCATCTTTTTTTCAGTGATGAGCTGCGGGGCGGGATTCGAGACCTGGTGGATATTCACCAACTCTGCCAGCACTTCTCCCAGCAGGATAGCGATTTTTGGGATAGGCTAACCGCTCGATCAGAGGAGATGGATCTCTCTCGTCCGCTCTACTATGCACTAAATGCAACCCACCAGCTGCTTGAAACGCCCGTCCCGATGCAGACCCTAAAAGCTGTAAACCATGATGCCCCTGGACTCATTGCAGACAAGATCATGCAGCGCTTGATCACTCAAGTGCTTGAACCTCATCTGCCTGATAATCCTGCTGCAAACTTTGCTCAACGCCTGCTCTATCTGCGCTCACACTGGGTGCGGATGCCATTGCAGATGCTTCTGCCTCATCTGTTCCACAAGGCCTTTCTCTCTCCACGTAAAAAAAATACGACCAGAAGCCTGGAAACTGTTTAGGCTGCCAACCCAGGCAGCACTCTGCGGGTAATAAACTCAGCCAACCCCTGTAACCTGGCGTACCGGGGTGCAAGCTTCACAATATAGCCCAGTGTTCGGGGAATATCCTTAAGGTAACCTGACTTGCCATCACGACAATGTAAACGTGTAAATATCCCCGCTGCCTTGAGATGGCGCTGCACCCCCATCAGATCAAACCATTGCGGAAACTTCTCTTCGTACTCGCTCAGCAACACGCCACTTTTTACTGCCTGCTTGAAGTAGATCATAGCCCAGGTTTCAACCTGCCCGGCAGGCCATTGGATATAGCAATCACGCAGCAGCGAAACCAGATCATAGGTCACCGGGCCATTGACTGCATCCTGAAAATCCAGAATGCCGGGGTTGGGATCAGTCAACATCAGATTGCGGGAGTGGTAATCCCGGTGAACAGCAACCTGGGGCTGCTCCAGGGCACTGTTGGCCAACAGCTCAAAGGCTTGGGTAAGCAGAGCATGGTCATTATCTGTGAGTGACAATCCCAAATGCTTCTGTAGCAGCCACTCTCGGAACAGCTCCATCTCCTGCATCAATAGCACCCGGTTATAGGGCGGCAGTGCCGCTGTCGGCATTTTACTTTGTAGCTGTACCAGCGATACTATGGCATCAGCGTAGAGTTGATCTGCATTGCCCGGGTTGAGGATATCCAAATAGAGGGTTGACCCAAAATCATCCAGCAGCAGAAAGCCCTGCTCCAGATTTTCAGCATGAATTGATGGCACATTGAGCCCTACAGCCTTTAGCTGGCGGGCAATGGCTACAAAGGGACGGCAATCCTCTTTGTCGGGCGGGGCATCCATGGCGATATAGCTTTTATCACTCAGCATAACGCGGAAGTAGCGCCGGAAGCTGGCATCACCAGAGGCAGGCTCTAATGAAAAAGAGGGGAGGCCAACCTGATCTGTCAGCCATTTTTTCAGTTTTTTGATTCTTTCAGGCATGGCCGGAAGGGTACAGGAATTAGTCATCCGGGGCAGGTGTCATCTCTCTAAGTCGGAAGCGAGGTTTTACCCCACAATAACGCGGTTTTTACCCTCTTTTTTGGCTCTGTACATCGCCTCATCTGCTCGCACGAATACATCGTCTGCAGTATCACCTGCACGGAATTCAGAGATCCCACAGGAGATGGTTATGGGGATTTCCTCTTTGGCGGATGAATGAAAACCACTATTGGCAATAGACTCCCTGATTTCATCCGCCAGCTTTTTTGCATCTTCAAGCGTGGAATCTACCAGTAACATAACAAACTCTTCACCCCCATAGCGGCCAACAAAATCCAGTTCTCTTGGGCGTGCGCTTAAAATCCGCCCAATAACCCGTAACGCCTTGTCCCCGGCCTTATGTCCAAACCGGTCATTGATCTGCTTGAAATCATCAACATCCCAAACCAGTATCAGAAGTGGATTATGAGTACGCTTCCAGCGGGCAACTTCGGTAGCCAGGCGCTCTTCATAGGCGATTCGATTGGGCAGTCCGGTCACGGGGTCTTCCAGTGCCTTTGATTTTGCATCCATCATTTTGGAGTGGAGGCTGGTTGTCTCATTTTCCAGCAGATGCAGGCGCTGGCGCAGTGCCTGCTCTTTAATCAGGGCACTCTTGCGTCGCATCTCCTCTGCTTTCAGGTGTGCATCAACATGGCCTTGAATGGTGTCCAGGCGATGGGCGATATCGATTTTCAGACTCTCAAGATCTGTTGCAACGGAGAGGCTGTGCTGGATCTCTCCCATCTCACCCTGCACAGCGGCATTTAGTGCCTCTCCATTCTGGGTTGCGTTTGCACGGTCAGATGCGCTGCCGGCCATGTGCTGATCGAGCTCTTGCAGGCGTAATGTCAGCTCACTGAGGAAATTCTCGGTGGCGCGCATTTCGGTCTGAACCTCTCCCAGTGTGGTAGTGACCAGCTTGCCCAGATCATCCAGCACAGGTATCCAGGCTTCGGCAGCAGCGTCTTTGCCCAGACGTGCCATCAGGTTTGTCACTTCCCCGGTTAAATGCCCCGGCCAGTTCAGCTTTTCCAACAGGCGCAGCAGCACCTGGTTGGGCTCTGAAACTGAACTGCTTTCAGCCGCCTTGTGATTCTCCTCCTCTGCTTTGAAGATGCGCCCAAATAGCCCAGGGCGGGGCAGGCTGTCAGCCGCTGAGCTGTTTTTGGAGGTTATCAGCGCCAGCAACTCATCCAGCTGTGCATCAGCGATATTTGCAGGGTCAGCCTGCAGCTGCTGGATAATTTTGTCCAGCTGGGCAGCCGGTTTGCCGGTAAGATTGATTCGGCTCAGCAGCCGCTGTAGCAGGTCAGGTGGTGATACTACGTTGGCTGTGCTTGGTTTTGACTCGTCCGTGCGCATCAACGCGTCGGACAGCGCATCCAGTGTCTTTTTCAGCTCGAGGTCAACCCCATCGCGTATGGCCCCACGAATCTTCGCAAGGTTGGGGTCCAGATTGGGGTCTAGCCCGCTGGTAGCAATGGTCAGGCGGCTGATCGTACGGCAGAGCAGTTGCTCTATCTCTGCCTGCTCCAGTTCATCAGCACCCTGCCGCTCTGCCAGGAGGCGGTATTTCTCTTTCCAGTCAATCTCTGCCATACACCACTTTCTCAATTATCATTGCTTATGCGGCAATCCCCGGGGGGCGCCCCTCAATGGGTTTGATCTGTCTGGAGACCGGGGCAAACCCTTCCGGTAGCAATACATCCAGGCTGATTGGCAGATGATCTGAGCAGGCATAATCCAACACCCGGGCTCTTTCGATACCTAGCGTGCTTGATACCAGGATGTGGTCGATCTTCTTCTTTGGCCGCCAGCTGGGAAAGGTGCTCTCTTCCGTTATAGGCTCCCATAGGTTCAGCCGTTCCATCAATAGCGCCACCTCGGGGGAGTCTGACCCGCAGTTCAGATCACCCATGATGATGCTGTAAGGGTAATCTGCCATAAGTTCGCTGATGTAGGAGACTTGCCGCAGGCGCGCCCGCTGCCCCAGAGCCAGGTGCAAGATGCACACCACCAGCTCATGACCAGAATCACCAAAACGACACAGGATGGCGCCCCGACCCGGCAGACCCGGCAGGTTATGCTCTGTTATTGAAGAGGGTCGAAGATGGCTTAGCAGGCCGTTGCTGTGCTGCGCCAGCTTGCCCAGGTTGCGGTTCACCTGTTTGTGCCAGTGAGGAAATCCGGCCAGCTTTGCCAGATATTGGGTTTGGTCAATAAAGCCTGTGCGCAGGCTTCCGGAATCAACCTCCTGCAAACCCACCAGGTCGTAGCTATGCAGTAACCCAGATATGCGGTTCAGGTTCCTCTCCCGACCCCGGTGGGGCAGCAGATGCTTCCAGCTGTGGGTCACATAATCGCGGTAGCGCCGGGTACCAATCCCCGCCTGGATGTTATAGCTTAAGACACGTATTCGCTGCATTCCGCCACTCTTGCATGATTCAGATAGATTTAGATTTGGGACATCTCATCGTCTATGCCAACCCTGCGCCCCCTCACAGACAGATTTGTCCTGCAAGATAACGACCCGGATGTAATCAATTCTAGTCCAGAAAAAAATTCCTTCCAGGCACTAAAAAGGGCGGCCAGCCGGCCACCCTTTGTAAAACAGACTACATGTTGCCTGATTTTTACTGCTTTAGCCCCTGGATAAACTGGGCAACAGCGGTGATTTCAGCGTCTGTCATGTTTTTTGCCACACCACGCATCATCATGTTTGGGTCTGTGGCGCGTGCGCCAGAGCGGAAGTCCTTCAGTGCTTTGGCAACATATATAGCCTGCTGACCTGCCAGATTAGGAAAATTGGCCGCCGGGTTACCAGCGCCGGTAGGCCCGTGGCAAGCCATACAAGCCGCTACACCGGAGGCTTTATTGCCGCCGCGATAGATTTTTCCACCCAGCTCAACCTGATCTTCAGCAGCAACCCCATCGCTTCTTTTCTGACTGGAGAAATAAGCTGCAAGATCAGCCATGGTCTTGTCATCAAGTGCTACAGCCATCGGCGCCATCATCGGGTCTTTCCGCTCGCCCGCTTTAAATAACTCAAGCTGCTTCACAATATAGTTTGGATGCTGCCCCGCCAGCTTTGGCCACATGGGGTTCAGGCTGTTTCCGCCTGGGCCATGGCACGCGATACACAGGGCGGCTCTGGCCTGCCCGGCAGCTGCATCGCCTGCAGCTTGAACTCCACTGGCTGCTACCATCCCTATAACTACAAAAACTGCTACCAAACTTTTTTTCATGATTGAACCTACTGTTTAATGAGTTGTGGAACACTGCTGGCGATTATGCCTGCGTAAGTAGCGGCCGACTACTGCCATTGATGCCCCCACTAAATTCTTTACTATTCTACTCTAGTTTTAGCGTCTAGCCGCCATATATACCAGAGTCGCTGGTGCAGGGTCAAATAATAGGCCGCTAAAAGCACCTATCCCGGCTCGCCTGCTGCGATGCAGATTCAAGCCACCGGCAGCTCCCAATCCTCGATTACCAATACCAGCTTGCCCCGGACATGCCCTTTCTCCAGAAGTCGATGGGCATCGGCTGCCTCCTCCAGCGGGAACTTGCGACTCACATGGATCTTGAGCTTGCCGGTATCAACCCAACCGGCACAGCGACGCAAGATCTCCAGATGGTGGGCTCTGGCAGCGGGGAGATTGTCCCGCAGCATGGGGGTCAGCATCAGCTCGAATCCAATATTCAGGTTCAGGTTGCGCGCCTCTGTCCAATCCATATCCGGGCCAGGATCAAGCAATGTTATCAGGCTGCCCGTATAGGCCATCGCCGGGATGGTACGGCGGAAGTTATCAGGACCCACCGTATCCAGAGCGATGTCCACGCCTTTATTGTTGGTCCAGGCCAGCACCGCTTCCACAAAATCACGATGGCGGTAGAAGATAAACTCCTCCGCGCCCATATCCTGAGCCAGCATGGCCTGCTCTTCATCGCCCACCGTTGTGCAGACCCGCGCTCCACCCGATTGCGCCAGCTGGATGGCAACATGGCCAACCCCACCGGCACCCCCATGAATCAATACCGTCTGTCCCGCCTGCAGACGGCCTCGCTCTATAATGGCCTCCCAGGCGGTGATCAACACCAGTGGCGCCGCGGCCGCTTCGGCAAAACTCAGCTTTTTGGGTTTGAGCTGGAGATAGGCCTCTTCAACCACCGTAAACTGGGCATAGGTACCCTGCTCCCGTCCCAGCCCGCCATTGCAGAACCAGACTGCATCTCCTGGCTTGAAGCGACTCACACCCGACCCAACCTCCATCACCACGCCCGCTCCGTCACAGCCCAGCACGGCGGGCAGATCATGTGGGTAAAAAGGGGCATTTTGACGGATCTTGGTGTCGATGGGATTGACCCCGGCCGCCATCATCCGAATCTTTACCTGGGTGGCTGTCTGGATCTCAGGCTCAGCCATTTCGACCAGCTGTAATACATTGGGTGATCCCGGCTCTGTCATCTGTACGGCGCGCATTTGTCTACCTCTCCAAACATATTAGATTGGAGAGGGATCTTGCCGTCCCGCTCACTATCGTGCAAGCAGGAATAGCTCTTTTTCATCCGGAAAGATAAAAACAGCAGCCCCTGCAGCACCAATTTGAAGTATTATCTGTGCGAAATGTAGATCAAAACCCAGGCAGGAGTTCATTTATGACCCGTCGATTGGCACCGTTTCAGATAGCGACTCTGTTGATACTCTGCAGCCTCTTCAGCCCGGCATCTGCCGGAGAGAAAGAGCCGCTCTACAACCGCATCAACCTCTCCGTCAGCGCAACCGACGAGATAGAGAACGATACGCTGGTGGCGCAGCTCTATGTCCAGAAAGAGGGCCGCACTGCCAGCCAGCTGGCAAAAGAGACAAATCGTGATATTGAGTGGGCCATCCAGCAGGCCAAACTGGTGCCGGGCATCAGCGTGCAGACGCTGGATTATCACACCAGCCCGACCTACCACAAGCAGTCTCAGACAGGTTGGCGGGTCAGGCAATCGCTGCGCCTGACAAGCCAGGATACTGTGGCCATGAGCCAGCTTATTGGCGAACTGCAACAACGTCTGCTGGTCGACAGTGTCCGCTACAAAATCTCCCAAAAAAGACGGGATGAGGCAGAAAACCGGCTCATCACCCAGGCCATCACCGCCTTTAAAGCACGCGCCACACTCATAAGTAAAGCGTGGGAGCACACCACCTATCGACTGGTACAGATAGGGATCAACACCTCTGGCAGCGCCATGCCACGCGTCTACCAGCAACGCGCCATGATGGAGAGCAACGCCCTTGGCGCAGTGGCTCTTGAGACAGGCAAACAGACCGTTCAAGTCACTGCCAATGGCACCATCGAGCTGCAGAGATAGCCTGCATGCCGGATCTGGTACGTAAGATTGGTTTCTATCAGTTTGCCCCTCAATTTGGTGCCGTCGCCAAAAATCTCTCTAAAGTGACGGCCGCTTTAGACGGGGCTGAGGTTGATATTATCGTCCTACCAGAACTGCCATTTACCGGCTACTATTTCCAGGATCGCAATGAGCTGGGCAGATTGGCCGAAGATCCTGCGACATCAGCCACCCTAGCGACATTGATAGCGCTCTGCGCTAACAACAGCTTTCATCTGGTGACCGGATTTGCTGAAAAAACAGGGGATAGGATTTTCAACAGCGCCCTTCTGATCAACGGAGAGGGCATTGTGCAAACCTACCGCAAGCTCCATCTCTTCAATACAGAATCAGAGTATTTTGACCCTGGCGACAGGCCACTACAGATTAGCAATATTGACGGCATCCAGGTGGGTCTGATGATCTGCTACGACTGGGCCTTTCCAGAGGTCGCACGCAGTCTGGCACTACAGGGGGCCGACCTGATCTGCCACCCCTCCAACCTGGTACTACCCTGGTGTCAGCAGGCGATGCTGACCCGCTGCATGGAAAATGGCCTGTTTGCCGTCACAGCCAACCGAACCGGCCCCGATAACCGTCCAAGAGGAACCCTTAACTTCACCGGCCAAAGCCAGATAACCGGGCCAAAAGGGACATTGATACACCGCTCATCCACTGAGGAGGAGGGGCTTTTCATTACGCAGATCGACCTGGCACAGGCCAGAGACAAAAATGTCACACCACTGAGCCACCTTCTCAAAGACCGCCGGCCTGAATTTTACTCCTGCCTTAACAGCAGATAGTCAACAGGCTCCCGGCCCATCTTCCGACTTCACCAACAACAATGCTTGAAAAAACAGATGATTAGCCAGCGCGCAACACGATGGTCTGGCCGCATTTCACTCCACCGGATTGAGCAGCGGAACTGACTGGATGGGAGTAGCGGCGTTTGTACACAGTATTGCGCTTGGCTCGGATGACGAAAAATGCTCCGGCCTGATCCATACCGAAAAGCCTTCCAAAATCCAGGTAGCCCCGACCCATGATGTAGAAGGCTCCAGGCTCTGGTATCAGGATATCGAGCACATTGACGTCGTGGAGCTTGCCATCCGAAATATGGATAAAGGTTGGGATATTCCCACGTAGATCGAGCAGGGTATGGAGTTTTACCGCTGACTTTGTGGAACGAAACAGAGCCCATGGAAAAACAGAGAGACAGAGATGGATGGTAGAGGCGTCGAGTGCGTAAACTGTATTGTCGAGTTCGAGTCCCAGATCCTCCTCTGCATAAAGTGGTCTGGCGATTTTGATCAGTGCTTGAGCAAAGTCGGCATAGATTCTCCAATCTCGCACTTTGTTGGCGTTGGAGAGCGTGTTGCGAGAGATTCCGCCACGTATCCCCATATGGTAGAGCTTCTCGCTTTGTACTCGAAGAGAGATTTCTGTTCCTCTGAGGCTCTCTCTGTAAGTCAGTTGCGCAAAAGCCATGCAGAGGAATTGGTCGAGGCAACTGAAGGATTTGACCTTGTGATTTCCATTGTAGTGTTTCACGCAACGGTGAAAAGCTTTCATTGGAAGGTGTTCCATTACCTGAGCGAAGACAAGTTTTCCTATATAGTGCCTGAACGAAAAGACGCAAACATGATTAAAAACAGCATGTTATACTAGAACCATGTGGTTGAAGAATGAATGAGCAGCAAGCAGCAGTATTTGCTCTATATTTCGATAAGTCATTGTTTTTAAAGCATTGTTCCAACAGTCGCCGACCTGAGGGTAATACTCGGATGCGTAAAATACGACAAAACCTACAAATCTTCACCCGGTGAAATCTCCATGCGCAAAATAATTGACCCACAATTGCAAATAGGCGAGCAAGAGATCGGTGCCATTCGATTGGATCCAAAATCTCGAGACGACATTCCGCAGATTCTGCTGGGACTACAGCACATCTATATAACGCCGGAGGTACGTGAGCCGGTATTCGCCATCCTCGAAGAAGTGCTGCCTGAGC